>JAYTHM010000201.1:0-1687 GCA_043732645.1 Frankiales bacterium | reverse complement strand
GTCCCGGCAACGGGCGGTCCTGGTGCTGGAGGACGACGGCGCGCTCGTCGGGGTGGTGACCTCGGACGACATCCTCAAGCGCGTCATCGAGGCACGGTGAGCACGTGGCACCGCGCGGCCGGCCGCACGTCCTGGCGTCGACCTGGCTGTCGCTCAGCTCCTCCGTCAGGACGAGTCCGTTGCGACGGGTCTGCTCTCCACCCACCGGCACGAGCTCGAGCAGATCGTGCTTGCTCCTGGACCGGGAGACCGTGAGCGGTTCCGACCTCATGGCTGTGCTCGGAGCGTCCAGACACGACCTTTCACACCAAGCCACAGCACCTACGGCAGGAGACTGACATGCGCGAGATCGTCATCGGAGTTCATGATTCGCAAGGCTCATCGCATGCGCTCGACTGGGGGCTCAACGAGGCTCAGTCGTCCGGGCGTCCAGCTCGGGTCCTGTGTGCCTACCAAGCGCCACCGCTTCTGAGGAGAAGCGATCGAGTGGAGCTCCAAGAGGCTCGAAGTGGAGCCCGCCGGCTAGCCGCTGAACTGCTGGAGAAGGTCTGGGCGGCACGAGGTCCTTCGTCGGAGGTGACGGCAGTTGCCGAAGCTCGGGAAGGTGACCCGGCTCATGTCCTGGCGGATGCCTCGGCTGACGCCGGCCTGATCGTGGTCAACGGACGCAAGCGGAGCCGCGTCATCGGCTCCCCGCTCGGATCGGTCACTGCTTTCGTTCTTCACCACGCCGCCTGCCCGGTCATGGTCGTACCTGACGAACTGGACCTGCTCGGACTCGGACCGGTCCGGATCGTCGTCGGTGTGGATGCCTCCCACAGCGCCCGCTCGGCGTTGCGGTGGGCGCTGGACGCGGGAAGGCGGCACGGTTGTCCCGTGACAGTGATGTACGTCTGTCCCACGGATGTGCCGCCGGTGACGCGACCGATGGCCTTCGACCCCGAGCTGCCCGACTTCGAAGAGGTCATGCTTCGCTGGGTCAAGAACGAGATCAGTGAGTGTCGTGCGAAAGGTGACGTCACTGTTGCCCTGCCTCAGATCAGGCACGGCTCGGCAGCCGCTGGGCTGCTTTTCGAAGCCGGCCCCGAAGACCTGCTCGTCGTGGGCTCGCGTGGCCACGGAGGGTTCGTCGGACTGGTGCTCGGCTCGGTCGCGATGCAGTGCACCAAGCATGCCCGTGGAGCAGTCGTTGTGGTCCGCCAAGGAGAGGAACGCCTGGACGGCTGAAGCTGCTAGTCCGTGATGAGTGCTCGGCTAGCGCGAGGCGGCCGGCGACGAACCCTCCGATGGATTGAGCTGGGGTGACGTCGCCGGCGTTCCCGAGTCGCTCAACGACGGTCGCGGTGAAGGTAGGCCGTTTGGAGAAGGTGGCGTGAAAGGAACGGACGTCACCGAAGTCGTCGGCCCG
The DNA here is from genome assembly GCA_043732645.1 of Frankiales bacterium. Classification (GTDB taxonomy): domain Bacteria; phylum Actinomycetota; class Actinomycetes; order Mycobacteriales; family SCTD01; genus RYN-111. The sequence continues at coordinate 279 of JAYTHM010000201.1, read as the reverse complement.
GGCGCTGAGCTCCCTGACGGGGCGGGCTCGGGGCGTGTGGTCCTCGTCGCAGGCGCGGTGGGGGTGATCCCTATCCGAGGCGCTACCACGAGCTGGCTAGGGCCTGAGGTTGGCGTTGGCCGTTCCAGGACGTAGGCCCCAGACGCAAGAACAAATCCCGCCATGAGGGCGATGGTCGACCGTCGAGGCCGCCTCATGCCAGTGCGGTCGGGCGTGCGGTCGCGACTCCAACCAACGGCACAAGTCCCTCATCGCGCAGAGCAGCAGCAACTCGGATAC
>JAYTHM010000200.1:0-1688 GCA_043732645.1 Frankiales bacterium | reverse complement strand
ATCAGCAATGATCTCGTCGACGACCGATGGAAAGAACTTTCTGCGTCACCACCCGAGAATGGACCCACACAGTGGGATGCCGCTAAGCAGATACCTCGGCAGTATCGCCGCGGAGCTTCAAGGAGAGTGGGCGAGCTTCGGCGAGCTCTGGGCCTTCAAGGCCGACGGGACGTTCGCGCACATCATCAAGCTCAAAGGCGGGCCGAGCTGGTCGGAGACAGGTATCGCCGTCACCTCCGGAAACACCGTCCGCATCATTTTCAAGACGGAGCCGGAAAAGGACTTCACCTACACGGTCGAGAGTGCCGCAACGACGGGCACCGGAGCGGACAAGCTCGTCCTCGATTCGGGCGGCGGCCGTTCCGATGGTTACGACCGCATCAAGTGATCCTGTGAGCGAAACGAGGCCTCGTGACCCGCTGCGTCGCCGTCGCCTCCGCATACGTGAAGTTCGAGGCACCAAGCACCGCGACGAAGAGTTCGGCCTCGACCACCTCGCCGGTGTGCGGGTCAATTTGTCTTGCAAGCACTCCCGAGTAGTCGACGAATCACTTCTCGCCGGCCCTGTGGGGACCTGCCGCATGGTCACGGCCACATTCCCGCGCCAGCGCCGGTACACATCGCAGAACGCCGTGTAACGCAAGCCTTCGGGGTGCTGCTCCAGGTACTCAGGTGCAACAACTCCAGCGTCACGCCCGCCCGTCGAAGCTCCGTGTGGAGGTAGACCGGATCGGGCCGCGCACGCTCCGCGGTCAGCGCGACCGGGCGCCCGTACAGCCGCTCCTCCAGCGCAGCGTCGCCGAGACCCTCGACCAGCCCCACGTCAGGCCCGCCGTCGTCGCGCGCGCCCCCATCTTCGACACCACGCCCAGGCTCACGCCGAGGGTCCGTGCCGTTTCCCTCACCGTCCGCCCCACCTGCCACCGCAGCCGAAGGACCTCTCGAATCTTCCTCATCGCCATGCGCTCCGTCGCCATCCAGCGGCCTCCTTCGGGGGCCGCTGGGTCTCGAAGCTGACAAACCGCGTCGTCGCCTACGCAGCGGCGTGTTCACGATGGCCGATTTGAGCGTTCACGATGCGCCGATTTGGGCGTTCACGATGGTCCGATCCGAGCGTTCACGATGGCCCGATTTCCGCACACTGCGGCCCGCTCCTTGGCGGCGCGCTCTACGCGCCGCTTTCCCGCGTGGATTGGGCCACCCTCTTGCGCCGCCCCTTCGACGTGGACGTCACGCGCTGCACCGGGTGCGCAGAACGCATGACGGTGCGCGCGGTCGTGACGGCCCGCGCGTCCATCGACCGCCTCCTCGCCGCGCTGCGTCGCTCGCGCGCCCCACCCGTCGCCGCCTGACCTCGCCACCGTCCAACGCGCGACACGTCGCGCCGTGGCCGCCCCCTGTCCGGCGCTCGACAACCGCCCGCCCTCGTCCAGCGACCGCGGAATCTCATCCCCCATTACGTTGGCCTACTCTCCACTAGCGGGTTCCCGCATATTCCAAGGGATGATTCCGATCCCGCAGAGGGGGCGCCGGATTGCTGCGGCGACCAGCGCGTGTGAGCCTTGCCGAATGCGCGATACCTCGTCGAGCGTCACGAAGACTAGGGCTTGGACGCGGAGTGCCGTGGCTCTCGGCGCGTTCATGGTCATCGCGGCCTGCTCGTCCAAGGGCAGTGGCGGCGGTGGCGG
>JAYTHM010000199.1:0-1688 GCA_043732645.1 Frankiales bacterium | reverse complement strand
GCCCACGAGCCGGAGCAGGTACGGCGCGAGCCGGTGTGGCTCTACTCCCCGGAGCACTGGCAGGACTCGACGACGGCCGTCGGTGCGCAGCACATGACGTTGTGCGCCGCGCTCAGCCGCCTTCCCGGGGCGGTCTGCCCGCCGAGCGTGACCGGCGTATCTGCTTGCGTCCTAGAGGTGGCCCCCGGGGGTGGCGTGGGGGCTAGGACGCTAGGGAGATCAAAGGGAGACGGCGAAGTCGGGATCCGTGACAGCGCGGACCTCCTCGACGGTGACCCCGGGGGCAAGCTCACGCAGGACCAGCCCGGAGGGCTCCACGTCGAGGACGGCGAGGTCGGTGATGATGCGTTGGATGCAGGCCCGTCCGGTGTAGGGCAGGGAGCACTCACGGACGATCTTGGCGGAGCCGTCGCGGGCGGCATGCTCCATCATCACGATGACGCGCTTGGCCCCGTGGACCAGGTCCATCGCACCGCCCATGCCCTTGACCATCTTGCCGGGGATCATCCAGTTGGCTAGGTCGCCGGTCTCCGAGACCTGCATGGCGCCGAGGATCGCGACGTCGATGTGGCCGCCGCGGATCATGCCGAAGGAGGCGGCGCTGTCGAAGTAGGACCCGCCCGGCAGCAGCGTCACGGTCTCCTTTCCGGCGTTGATGAGGTCCGGGTCGACGGCGTCCTCGGTCGGGTAGGGGCCAACGCCAAGGACACCGTTCTCGGACTGCAGGACGACGTGGACGCCTGCGGGCACGTAGTTGGGTACGAGGGTGGGCAGGCCGATCCCCAGGTTGACGTACTGGCCGTCCTGAAGCTCCAGGGCCACCCGCGCAGCCAGCTGTTCGCGACTAAGCACGGATGGTCCTTCGTTCGATGCGCTTGTCGAGGTCAGCGGGGGCCACCTGGACCACCCGTTGGACGAACACCCCGGGCGTGTGTATGAGGGCAGGGTCAAGGTCGCCGGGCTCGACGACCTGCTCGACCTCGGCGATCGTGACGCGTCCGGCGGCGGCGCACAGCGGGTTGAAGTTCTGCGCGGACTTTTCGTAGACCAGGTTGCCGTGCCGGTCGCCGTAGCGGGCGTGCACGAGGGCGAAGTCGCACACGATGGCCCGCTCCAGGACGTAGTCGCTGCCGTCGAAGGACCGCACCTCCTTGGGCTTGGAGGCGACGGCGATCGAGCCGTCTGCGGCGTAGCGAAGCGGCAGGCCGCCGAGGGCGACCTGGGTGCCGACCCCCCCCGGGGTGAAGAACGCGGGGATGCCTGCGCCGCCGGCCCGCAGCCGCTCTGCCAGCGTGCCCTGCGGGACGAGCTCGACCTCGAGCTCGCCGGACAGGAACTGCCGCTCGAACTCCTTGTTCTCCCCCACGTAGGACCCGGTCGTACGCCGGATGCGGCGCGCCCGCAGCAGTGACCCGAGGCCCCAGCCGTCGACGCCGCAGTTGTTCGAGACGGTCGCGAGGTCGGTCGCGCCCGCCTCCAGCAGCGCCTCGATGAGGACCTGCGGGACCCCGCACAGCCCGAAGCCCCCGACGGCGAGCGAGGCCCCGTCCGGGATGTCCGCGACCGCCTCCGCAGCCGTGCTCACGACCTTGTCCACGAGACCTCCTCCGTCGAGTTAGAACCGTAGCCTCTGGCAGGTGGACACGGTCTGGCGCCCGAGCTTCCCGGTCGACGTCGCCTGCACCCTC
>JAYTHM010000198.1:0-5917 GCA_043732645.1 Frankiales bacterium | reverse complement strand
GCACGTCGGTGTCTGCGTCGGGGCTGCAAGCCCACGAAGTGCTCCCCGCCGTGCATCGGGTGTTCAGCCTGGTGAAGCGCTGGATTGGTGGCACCATTAATGGCTCCGTCAGCCCCGAGCACCTGCAGGCCTACTTCGACGAATAGATCTTCCGCTTCGACCGGCGCCACTCACGCAGCCGCCGACTGCTGTTCCACACCCTGCTCAGCCACGCAGTCGCCGCGCCACCAGTCCGCTCCGAGATGCTCCGCAAAGCCGGCCGCAGCCGCCCCGCGCCGGCACCACCGACCCGGCTACAAGGACTACCACCAGCCTGTACATCGGGCACCCGACCTGCCCTGGCGGCAGCCGCCCCTTCGAGACCCCTCCACGCTCTAGGGGTACCAACATGGAGACCCCCTCTGCGTTGGAACAGTTCTTTGCTCACCTTGACGCACTGCACGCAGCTCATCCGAACCTCGTACGCTCGGAACTTCCAAGGTGCGGAAGTGGCGCTCCTTTGTACCGACGACTGATCCACGAAGAAGGTCGGTAGCGCTGCCTCTGCAGGCTCTGGTGGCCAACAGCTCAACGCCGCGTAGATGAGGGTGAGAGGCTCCATCAGTGGACCTCGATGGTTACCTTGCCTTTGCGCTTTTGGGAACATGGTCTATCGAATTGTCTTGATCGGATCGGCCCGGCTGACGTAGGGGGTCAGCTTCGGTCGCTTCGCAGGGACAGTGGTGCGCGAGTCCGGCGCGCCTAAGCGGCAGTTCCGACGCACGGCGCGCTGTCGACCACGCGACTCGCGGGGTCAGGTACGGAACCGGTAGCCCAGTCCGGGTTCGGTGATCAGGTGTCGTGGCCGTCCAGGTTCGGATTCGAGTTTCTTGCGCAGCTGAGCCATGTAGATGCGCAGGTAGCTTGGGTCGCTGAGGTCCGGGCGTCCCCGCAACGCGATGAGTAGGTGGCGTTGAGTGATGAGCTTGTCGGGGTTGCGCAGCAGGAGTTCGAGCAGGTGCCATTCGGTGGGGGTGAGGTGCACGTTCTGGTTTTGGAACTCTGCGGATTTTGCTTCGAGGTCGACTTTGGCTTGGCCGAACTCGACCTGGATGCGTCGGGTGGTTTCGGGTAGGGCCCGTCGGGTTGCCGCGCGGAGCCGGGCGAGGAGCTCGTCCATGTCGAAGGGTTTGGTCACGTAGTCGTCTGCGCCCAAGTCCAGGGCAGCGACCTTGTCGTTGCTTCCGATGCGTGCTGACAGAACGACGATAGGGACGTGGGAGCTAGTGCGGATGGCCCGGATGACCTCGAGCCCGTCGATGTCAGGGAGTCCGAGGTCCAAGACGATGACGTCGGGTTCGCGGATGGCGTGCTCGTTCAGGGCGCCGGTGCCGTCCTCGGCCGTGATGACGTCATAGCCGCGCGCGGTGAGGTTCAGGTGCAAGGCACGTCGCATCTGTGGTTCGTCTTCCACGATCAGAACGCGGGTCATGCGGTCCCCTGATTGGCTGCCGGCAGGTCAATGATCATCGTGAGTCCGCCGCCTGGGGTTTGGTCCATTCGGAGTTCTCCGGCCATGGCCTCGGTGAAGCCGCGGGCGATCGCTAGGCCGAGCCCGACGCCAGCTTCAGTACCACTGACGTGGTCGTGCAGGCGCTGGAAGGGTTCGAAGACTTGTTCCTCCGCTGTGGTTGGGATCCCGGCGCCTCGGTCGATGACGCGCAGTTCCACTCTGCCTTCGTGGTGGCTGCCTGCGACCCTGACCTGGGTCCCGTCGGGGGCGTGCCTGAGGGCGTTCTGGACGAGGTTGGCGATGACCCGTTCGAGCAGTCCGGCGTCGGCGAGGACCTCGGGCAAGGTCATAGGCACGTCCAGTTCGACGGCGTCGCTGTCGGTCACGTGCGTGAGGGCTTGGCTGACGATGTCGTCGAGCCCGAACGGGGCAGGAAAAACCGACAGCACACCTGCTTGCAAGCGGGAGATGTCGAGCAGGTTGGTGACCAGATCGGTGAGTCGGTCCAAGGAGGAGACCGCCGTGCTGAGCAGTTCCTGCCTGTCTTGCTCCGACCAGGCGATCGTGGTGTCGGTCAGGCCTGAGAGGGCCGCCTTGGCGGTTGCAATGGGGGTCCTGAGGTCATGGCTGACGGCGTTCAGTAGGGCGGTGCGCATCCGGTCCGCTTCTGCGAGCGGAATGGCTGCCTGGGCGGCTTCGGTGAGTTGACGCTGCTGGTAGGCCACTGCGACTTGGCTGGCGAACGCTCCAAGGACTCGCCGGTCTTCCGGCGGCAGGATCCGTCCACCCAGGGCCAGGGAAAGCTCGCCGTTCAGGGGTACTTCGGTGTCGGCGTCCTGGGGCCGCAGGATCGGCGCAGGTCCGACGGTGTCGATGACGTCCCACGTGCCCCGGGCGCCGTCGCCGGTGCTGGTGGGCGCCGCGCCGGACCTGCGCAATAGTGAAACGCTCTGCACGGCGAAGGTCTCTTGAACGCGTTCAAGGAGGGCGGTGAGGGCGGTCTCACCGCGTAGGAGGCTCCCGGCGAGGGTTGAGAGGGTCTCGGCTTCGGCGCTCGCTCGGGCGGCTTGGGTGGCTCGTGCGGCGGATAGCGTGACGACGCGACTGACGAGCGTGGCGATGAGGACGAAGACAGCGATCGCTAGGGCGTTTTGGGGTTCGGAGATGGTGAAGGTGTAGATCGGCGGCACGAAGTAGTAGTTCAGGAGCAGGCTCGCGATGATCGCCGAAAGCAGCGCGGGCAAGAATCCGCCGACGAGGCTGACGAGGACCACGGCGAGCAGGTATAGCAGCAGGTCGGTGCCGAGGGAGAGGTTTCCTCGGCTGGACGTGCACACGAGCGTGAGTCCCGCGAGCAGTATTGCAGCGAGCCCGAGCCCAGTCAGGCGGCGGCGGGCGTTCAGGCCGTAAGTGAGCTTGGGCAGGGCTCGGCCGCCGCCGGCGTAGTCGTGTCCGACGACGTGGACGTCGATCGATCCTGCCGCGCGGACGGTACTGACTCCCGTGCCGACACCCAGGGCGGTATTCAGGGGTCGGCGGCGGCTCGCGCCGATGACGATTTGGGTGGCGTTGTTGCTGCGGGCGAACCCAAGCAGCGCGGCCGAGATGTCGTCTCCGACCAGGGAGTGATAGGAGCCGCCGAGGGATTCCAGCAGTAGTCGCTGCGTGGTCAGTGCGGCAGGGCTCGCTCCGGATAGGCCGTCGCTGCGGGCGACGTGGACGCCGAGCAGCTCACCGCCGGTCGCTCGGGCGGCGATCCGAGCGGCACGTCGGATGAGGGTGTCCCCCTCCGGTCCACCGGTGAGTGCGACGACGACCCGTTCGCGGGTCTCCCATGCCTGGGCGATGCCGTGGGCTTCGCGGTACTTCTGCAGTCCTTCGTCGACGCTGTCGGCGAGCCAGAGCAAGGCGAGCTCGCGCAGGGCGTTGAGGTTCCCCACGCGAAAGTAGTTGCCTAGGGCCGCGTCGACCTTCTCCAGCTTGTAAACGTTACCGTGGGCCATCCGGCGTCGTAGCGCCTCAGGGGTCATGTCGACGAGCTCGACCTGATCAGCGGATCGGACCACGGAGTCCGGAACGGTTTCGCGCTGCGGGACACCGGTGATGGCCAGGACGACGTCATTGAGGCTTTCCAGGTGCTGCACGTTAACGGTCGAGATGACGTCGATGCCAGCTTCCAGGAGCGCCTCGACGTCTTGCCAGCGCTTCTCGTGTTGGGACCCGTCGATGTTGCTGTGGGCAAGTTCGTCGACGAGAGCCAGGCTGGGAGCGCGTTGGAGGACCGCCTCGAGGTCCATCTCTTCGAAGGTGGTGTCGCGGTGCTTCATCACGCGCCGCGGTACCACCTCGAAGCCGTCACTTTTGGACGCCGTGAATGCTCGCCCGTGCGTCTCGACGTAGGCGATGACGACGTCAGTGCCCCGTGACGCTCGGCGGTGGCCTTCGTCGAGCATTTTGAAGGTTTTGCCGACTCCCGGTGCGGCGCCGAGGTAGACCCGAAGCACGCCACGAGCCATCGTGGTCCTTCCTGAGCTACTGGTGGTGGGGGTGCTGGGGGTACTGCCGGTCGAGGGCGAGGTTCAGTTCTAAAACGTTAATGGCAGGCTCTCCGAGAAAACCGAAACCACGTCCAGTCGTGTAGCTCACGACCAGGGTCTGGACCTGCTGGCCAGTGGCGCCTCTGGCCTTGGCAACCCGAGCCACTTGTAGCCTGGCGTAAGCGGGGCTGATCTGCGGGTCCAGACCTGAACCGCTCGCGGTGACCGCATCTGCCGGGACGGCTGGAGTGCTGGTGAAGTTGCCGCGGATCGGGATGACCTGCCCTTTGGAGTAGTCCTCCCCGAACTTGCCGCACTCGACCTTGACACCCTTGAACGACGAGATGAATGGCGCGGCGGGGCAGGCTTCGTTGACGCTGACGACGCGTGTCACGGTTCCTGCGTAGCCGGGCCCGGCATAGAACACGGCTAGGACGGCACCCACACCGCCCGGAGTGCAATAGGGGCGCATACCGTCGACGCCCTCGAGTGCACCGACGGCCTTGCTGCGTGAGCAGACCTGCGTAAGGAGCCGCTGCGTCCCGCTGTCGCCCCTGGTCTTCGGGTCAGGCAGGATGTCCGCGATGCTCTCGGGACCCAGGTTGCTGGCGCCGGAGGCGTTCGGGTCGTACCCCGCGCCGGCGCCGGCCGCGGAAGGGCGACTCTGGAAGTACTGGACCAGGGCGTTGCCGTCCTTGCCGGTGAAGGCCTGCCCGAGGAGTTTGGAGCCGACGATCTTGCCGCCGACGGTGATCAATGAACCGTCGGCGCGGCTCCTCAGCCCGGGCATCTGCGCAACTGCAGTCACCGCAAGCGGGTAGAGGACACCGGTCACGACCGTCATGACCAAGAGTAAACGGAGCGCCGCAAGGTGCTGCTTGAGCTGGTTCATGGGGATCAGCCGATTCCAGGGATGAGGGCGACCAACAGGTCGATGGCCTTGATGCCCGCAAAGGGCGCGATAAGCCCGCCGACGCCGTAGAGCCGTATGTTGCGGCGGAGCAGGGCACTGGCTGAGCTGGGGACATACCGAACCCCGCGCAGCGCCAGCGGGATCAGCGCGATGATGATCAGCGCGTTGAAGATGACGGCCGACAAGATCGCGGACTGCGGCGAGTGCAGCCGCATGACGTTCAGCTTGTCCAGGCCCGGATATACGGCCGCGAACATCGCGGGAATGATCGCAAAGTACTTCGCGACGTCATTGGCGATAGAGAACGTCGTCAACGCACCGCGGGTGATGAGCAGCTGCTTGCCGATCTCGACGATCTCGATGAGCTTCGTTGGGTCGCTGTCGAGGTCGACCATGTTGCCGGCCTCCTTCGCAGCGGACGTACCGGAGTTCATCGCAACGCCGACGTCCGCCTGCGCGAGGGCAGGGGCGTCGTTGGTGCCGTCGCCGGTCATCGCAACAAGTTTCCCTCCTTCCTGCTCCTTCTTGATGAGAGCCATCTTGTCCTCGGGAGTGGCCTCGGCAAGGAAATCATCGACACCGGCCTCCTTCGCGATGGCTGCCGCGGTGAGCGGATTGTCACCAGTGATCATCACGGTGCGGATACCCATCCGGCGCATCTCCTCGAAGCGCTCAGCCATACCGGGCTTCACAACATCCTTCAGGTGGATCACCCCCAACACACGGGCGCCGCCGGCGTCAGATTCCGCCACGAGCAGCGGCGTGCCCCCGGCAGCGCTGATGCCGTCAACAACACCGGAAGTTTCAGGAGGAACGGTGCCGTTCTGCTCGGTGACCCAGGTCATGACCGAGGCGCCAGCCCCCTTGCGGACCTGCCGGCCTCCGACGTTGACGCCGCTCATCCGGGTCTGTGCAGTGAAGGGAACGAACACCGCGTCGGTCATCGTGGCCCGCTCGGGGAGGTGGAAACTTTCC
>JAYTHM010000197.1:0-1697 GCA_043732645.1 Frankiales bacterium | reverse complement strand
GCGACCCAAGGTGACAACCGGACCGAACTCACTGATCGCGTGAGCGCGGCACCGCCGTGGGGACGGGCGAGCTTGCGCCCGTCCGTCCCCACGCCGGTTTCCGTTACGGTGTCGTGACCACCTGACGGCGCTCACGACGGAACAGCAGTACACCCAGTCCTGCAAGCAGGATCCCGAGACCACCAGCGGCACCCGGAACGAGCGGGGCGTTGCTCGACCCGCCGGCACTGGTTGGCGTCGGGCCTACAGTCGCTGTCGCAGCAGGTCGCGGCTTCGACCCGGAGTGTGGCAGGGCCAGGTACGGGAACGTGCTGCCGAAGGCGACGTCGTTGGCGTCCACGCCGTCACCGGCAGCCAGCGGCTTGACAATCTTGACGCCGGTGGGGGCGCCATTCTTGTCCACCGAGACGGCACCCTCAAGGGCCTGCAGCTCGATGTCGACGACGTCGTCGGTGAGGCGACGCCCGTTCGGGAACCCGGCGTTGTCACCAGCGAGCACACCCAGCCGGTTCGGGCTGGCTGCGGGCATGATCTTGGTGTTCAGGCGCAGCATCTCGGCCGGCTTGACCCCGGTCGGCTGGTTCAGACCCTTCAGGCCGGTGAGGAAGATCGCCACCAGGTCATTGCGGGGGGTCTTGGGAGCCGGGATGCCGTAGATGCTCTGGATGAGCTTGGGCACCTCGGGGTTGAGGACGCGGTCGACGACCGCCTTGACGGTGTGGTCCTTGCTGGGCGGAAGGGCGTTGAACGCATCCTTCAAACCGGCCGGGACGACGACTTCGTTGACCAGCGGCGAGCCCAGGCGCGAGACCTGGACGTAGCGGCCCGAGTAGCTTTGGGTGCCGTCGGTCTTTGTGACCCTCAGGCTGGGCCGGTCGGTGGTGCTCCACACGCCGATGATCCCGTCCTTGCGCAACCCGAGCGCGGACTTAGGAACTTGAAGGGCAACGCTGTTGACGTTGTAGCCACTCAGTGTGTCGTGGCCTGCCTCGCTCAGGTTCGCCCCATACAAGAGGTCGAAGATCCGCAGGTCGAGGAAGAACGGGTCGTCGGCCTGGCCGGCGAACGACATGCCGCCACCCTTGACCCTGGTGATGGCTTGTTGACGCAGCCTGGCGTAGTTAGGCATTGAGGCCGCGCCTACGTTCGAGGGAGCCACCTCGCCGTTGGCGACCAGCACCGTGCACTTCCCGGAGGCGTCGATCTTGGTCAGCGTGTACGTCTGCTTGAACAGCAACGTCTGGTCGGTGAAGTTGTTCACCTTGCCGTTGTTGTACAGGAAGGTCTTGGTGCCACGATGGTCGATGTTGTGGAACTGCCACTGGTAGGTGATGTCCGGCAGGGAGTCACCATTGGTGTCCACCTTGATGTTGTAGTGCGCGTCGGGGGAGAACGGGTAGAAGTTCGGTCCGCCGCCCGGCTCCTCGAACGGGATCCAGTTGGCGATCAGCGTGACCGAGCCCGACTTGTCGGGGCTCACGAACGCGTAGGTGTCAGTGTTGTCAGCCTGCGGGTCCGCGGCCGTGAGGGGGGCCTCGCGGTGGCTTGACGCCGAGCTGATGCTGGGCCCGAGAAGGGCGAGCGATCCGCCAAATGCCAGAGCCGATCCGGTCAGCGCCACGGCTGACGCGCGCAATACGGAACGATGGCGCGAACGCGACGTCCCCTGGGGTGTAACGGGTGAAGTCACCACAAAT
>JAYTHM010000196.1:0-1698 GCA_043732645.1 Frankiales bacterium | reverse complement strand
GGTGCTGCGGCGCGCCGACGCGGAAGGTCCGGTGCTCAAGGTTCCCGGGGTCGACCCCTTCACCGGGCAGCTCCCCGACGACCCTGGGGTTCGTGGAGCGCTACTCCTCGGGCTGGTCGCGGCGGTGGGAGTCGGGCGGGTCGAGCTACCGCTCGAGGTGGGACTGGCGCTGCGCTGGCCGGCTGCGACCCACTGGGACCTGGCGCCTGCGCCGGTTCCCGGGACCGAGTCGCACCAGGTCGCTCCGGCGTGCGCTCAGCAGGTCGACGACCTGCTCGGCCTGCTCGATGCCGTGGTCGCAGCCATGACGGTTCGGCCGCTCCCTCTGCTGTCCAGCGGCACAGTCGGCGTGAAGGAGGTACGGGCCCTGGTCGCCGGCCGGGGTGACCCGGCTGCCGCGGCGTTTGCGCTGCGGATGCTCAACGACCTCCAGCTGCTCACATCGACCCGCAAGGAGCTCCGGCTGCTGGCGGCAGCGAGGAGCTGGGTTGGGCAGCCGGCAGCCACCCGCCTGCTCGAGGTGGTCCGGGTCTGGCTGGCGTCGAGCTCCCTCCCGCCGGCGCGTCCGGGCGGACCCCGTCCGCTGAAGGCCGCCCTGAGCTGGGACTACGACCAGCGTTCGGCCCTGCTGCGCCGGCAGGTGGTCCGGCTTCTAGGAACCTCCCAGGAGCTGGGCTACGACGAGGTCCGGTGGCTCGACCTGTGGGCCCGACGGTGGCCCGAGGATCGGCTCAGTGCGACCGATGGCCGAGGACACGTCCTGGACAGGGACCTGCGCGCCGATGTTCTGTACGAGGCGCAGCTGCTCGGACTGCTCGCCGATGGAGCCGCCTCTGCTCTGGCCCGGGCCGTCTACCGGGGTGAGGCCGTTGCCGCTGTCCTCGAGTCCCTCGGTGACCAGGGGCAGCTGCGGGCCCGCGCCCAGGCCGATATGACCCTGGTCTGCACGGGGCGTCCGGCAAGGAGCATGAAGCGCGCCCTGGACCGGGTCGCAGCCGTCGAGCAGTCAGGTCAGGCCACCGTCTGGAGGGTGTCCGAGCAGTCCCTCGCGACGGCCTACGACGAGGGTGACACCCCGGCAGAGGTCCTGGCAGTGCTGGAGCGGTACGCAGGCGACGTGCCGCAGTCGATGGCCTACCTGGTCGGAGATGCCCACCGTCGGCACGGCCAGGTCCGCGTCGGGACGGCCACGTCCTACGTCGTCGTGGCCGACGACGCGATGCTCCAGGATGCGCTCGCCAAGAAGGGAGCGAAGGCCCTGGGCCTGACCCGCATCGCTCCCGGAGTGGCGGTGTCCACGCTGACGGCGGCCGCCACCGTCACCGCGTTGCGCGCCCTCGGCCTGGCTGCGGTCGCTGAGGGCGGACGGCCGGCGGCGCCCCGGGCTGGCACTGCCCTGTCCCGTGCTCGGCCGCTCCCTGCGTTGCCGGAGCTCGACCCGACCTGCCGGGCCAGAGAGCGAGCCACCGACCTGCGCTGACCGTCGGGCTGCGGGTCACGCCCCGCGGCCCCAGGCCGACTCTCAAGCACGACGTCGAAGGTGCGCCGGGCGTCCTTGGGGGCGGTGGTGGCCGTTGTTGAGCTTGCTTCACCTTTAGTGGCTCTCCTGCTGGTTCCGTGGGTCGTTTCATGCGGCTTGACGGCCGGGTAGGGGTGGGCAGTAGCCGCCGAGGTTGAGCATGGCCAGGGCGATCATGG
>JAYTHM010000195.1:0-1698 GCA_043732645.1 Frankiales bacterium | reverse complement strand
AGATATCGCCGGTGAGCGCCGTGAGGTGGACGCGCCGTTCAGCGGGTTCGTGTTCAAGATCCAGGCCGGCATGGACAGCGCCCACCGCGACCGGCTCGCCTACATCCGGGTCTGCTCGGGGGTCTTCGAGCGCGGGTCGGTCGTGACCCACGCGGCGTCGAAGAAGCCTTTCGCCACCAAGTACGCCCAGCAGGTCTTCGGCCAGGACCGGCAGACCGTCGATGTCGCCTACCCCGGTGATGTCGTCGGCCTCGTGAACGCCTCGATGCTGCGGGTCGGTGACTCCCTGTACGTCGACTCCGCCGTCACCTTCCCACCCATCCCCTCCTTTGCCCCCGAGTACTTCGCGGTGGCCCGGTCGAGCGACAGTGGGCGCTACAAGCAGTTTCGGCGAGGCATCGAGCAGCTCGAGCAGGAGGGCGTCGTGCAGGTCCTGCGCTCCGACCGACGTGGCGACCAGGCTCCGGTCCTCGCGGCTGTCGGCCCGATGCAGTTCGAGGTCGCGACGCACCGGATGAAGGGCGAGATGGGCGCCGAGATCACCCTCGACCGGCTGCCGTACTCCCTGGCCCGCCGGACCACCCGCGAGTGGGTGCAGCAGCTGGACGCCCAGAGCGGCGTCGAGTGCCTGCTGCGCGACACAGACGCAGAGTGGCTGGCGCTGTTCGCCGATGTCTGGCGGCTCGGCCGCACCCAGCGCGACCTCCCCGACGCGGTCCTCGAGCCTCTCGTCGCCTCGGCCGACCTCTGACCTGCCCTCCCCGTTGCGTTTTAGTTTTCGAGCGTGGGGTCCCTTGCGTTGCTAGGACACAACGGGTTGGCAGGATGTGAGCGCGTCAGCTCAGGAGCGTCAGCGTCGTAGGCGGCTGCGGACGTTCTTCGCCGACAGCCACGAGGCGTACCCGGCGCCGGCCCCTGCGGCGGCGCCAGCGACCAGCAACGCCACCGAGAGCACCGGCCGAGCCCCGCTGACGGCTCCTCGCAGCGGTGCCGCACCGCGCGGGCTCGACGTGTTCTCAACGAGCGACTCGAGCAGGCCATCGGGTGCGGTGTCTGCTCTCGAGGTCAAGGATGTCAGCCCTTCGTGGACCTCGCGCTGGACCGAGAACTCCGACTGGCACCAAGCACAGCGGCGCAAGTGCAGCGCGATCAGCCTTCGCCGTACCGGGTCCAGGGTCCGGGCGACATACGCCGGCAGACTCGCGCGCACCTCGTTGCACACCTTCTCGTTCATCCCACCAGCTCTCTCAGTCGCGCGTGCGCCCGGTGCAACCGGACCTTGACGGCACCCTCGGTAACGCCCAACAGCTCAGCCGTCTCCCGTGTCGACAACCCCGGTACGTCCCTGAGCACCACCACCACACGGGCGTCCTCTGGGAGCTCAGACAACGCCTTCGTCCTAGGACGTGCAAGGTCTGCACGGGTGACGCGCTCCTGCGGGGAGGCGTCGGCGCTCTCGAGGTCGTCGAATGACGGGTCGAGCAGGCCCGCGCTCTGGCCGCGGGCCTGCACGTCGCCGCGAGAGCGCAAGGCCGTCATGCAGACGTTGACGGTGACCCGGTGCAGCCAGGTGCCGAACGCCGAGTCACCCCTGAAGCCGAGGACGGAACGGACGACCCTCAGGTAGACCTCCTGCGTCGCGTCGGCTGCGTCGCTCGGGTCGCCGAGCAGCCGACGGCACTGCGCATAGACATCCGT
>JAYTHM010000194.1:0-5927 GCA_043732645.1 Frankiales bacterium | reverse complement strand
GCAGTCGGAGACCGTCTCAGTGCATGATTCCGAACCCGCCGCAGTCGGCGCACAGCCAGGCGTCAGACGTCGGTGACCCCATGAATGCGATGCCCTCCTCGACGCGTGCGCGGTGATCGGGCGGCACCTGGTCGACAAGGGCGGCGGCGGTGGTCCAGGTGATCGAGGGAGAGCCGCACTCCGAGCATGATGATCTCAAGAACGAGCCCGGCACCGGGCCGCCGGCGGGAAAGCCGGCGAAGGAGGCGTCCGCGCCACCCATGAATCCGTGGCGGTCGCGGGCGGGTGGTGCGGCTCGAGCGCGGTTGAGCTTGACCTTGGCGTCGCGTCGGGCTTTCGAGTTTCTCCCCATCGTTCGACGGTAGCCGCACACCTCTGGTGGGGTCACCCGCGCGGGTAGAGATTCCTTGCGAGGTGCGCAGACGCTGCTCTTACCTCGTGCCCGGGTAGGTCCATGGCGTGGTCGAGGAACCGGTAGGTAGCTGTCTCGAAGCCGATGTCGGGGCCCCGATGGCCGTCGACAAGGCAGCAGCAGGAGTAGTAGCCGCGTGAGTAGGCGTTCGCGCTGCGGGGCTGCTTACTCCGCCAGCAGCGTCACTAGTTCGACCGATCGCTCAGTCACCGAGCCGTACAGCTCGGGTTCGACCAGTGCCAGTTCCTGGTAGGTGTCGACGGCTTCCTGGGCGAGGGTGAGTGCGTCGGCGCGGCGCCCCACCTCGCCCAGCTGGACAGCGAGGTTGCTCAGCGAGGCGGCGAGGTCGGGGAGGTAGGCGTCGCGGTCGGTGGCTGCGGCGTGGCGGGTCAGGTCAACCACGTGCTGTTCGACCACGAGGGTGGTCTGGGCAAGGAGGAGGCTGTGATCAGGTAGCGCGTTGAGCAGCGTTTTTAGCTGCTGCGGCTGATCGGTCTGGAGAGCCGCGGCACGCACCGCGTGCAGCAGCGGCCCGGCAGCGGCGGCCTGCAGGGCGACCTGTACGGCGATCGGCCCGAGTAGCGCGAGCTGCGCGCTAATCACCGTGTCCAGCAGGGCCGGTAGGTGCGGCTGCGTTGTGGCGGCGCGGGTGAGCACGGTCAGCGCCTGGTACGCCTGCTCCTCGCTAGCGCCATCGAGTACTTCGGTGACAAGCCCCGGCCGCTCGCCGGTGACCTGGCTGATCAGGTGCTCACCGACGCGGTCGGGCTGCAGCGTCCCCCAGTAGCGGCCCTCGGCGCTGGGGTACAGCTCTGCGAGCCAGCGGGCCAACCCGAGGTACTCATCGTCGGTGCGGTCACCTAGCCCCCCCACCCGGGTCAGGGTGGTGACGGCCTGGTCCTCGGTGTGCGCTCCGCACAGGGTGGCGGTGGCTACTAACCGCTTCAGGGTGACCGGCTGTAACGCGGGAAGCTCCCGGCGCTGACGGGCCAGTTGCTGCCAGTACAGCTGCTCGTGCTCGAGCAGCACGTCCTCCAAGGCCGCCGGGTCGCTATTGCCACCGGCGGGGTCATCACCGTTCAGCAGGCCGGTCAGCGCGAGCAGCTGAATGGTCAGAATCGACCCGAACGCCGGGGCGGCCAGGTCCGGCGTCGCCAGTGACCTCGCCGCCCGAGTCGTCCAGTCGATACCGATCTGGGTGGGTAGCCGCGGGAGGGCGCCGGCCAGGTCCTGCACCGCCTCGAGGTAGGCCTGCTGCCGCCCGTGGGGGGTGTCTTCCAGGGCAGCCAGCGCCAGCTCCAGAGGCGGGCCGGGGGTGAACCGCCACTGCGCGCGCAGGTCGGACCACCACTCCGCCGGGGAGCGGGCCAGCAGCAGCAGTCGCACCGGCCGGTTCGGGTCACTAGCCGCGGCGACCAGCCGGAGCAGCTGCCCCGTCCGGGTCTCCGCATAATCGACGACGACCAACACCGGCAGGCTGCTGTCGGCCAGCGTCGGCCCCGGTTCGCTAGCCGGGGCTGTGCGGGCGAACCCGGCCACCCACCCGTCCGCCCGCAACTGATCGCACAGCTGACGGGCAAGTCGGGTCTTGCCCTGCCCCCCGGGGCCGGTCACCAACGCCACCGACAGCCCCTCATCGGCTGTGCACCACTCCTGCAGCTGGCCCAGCGCGCGCTCGCGGCCCCGGAACCGCACCACGGCGGTGTCGGCGCGCAGCAACGCCGCCGGAGAACGCGGCTGCCCGTGCTCGGGTTCGAACAACCCGGCCAGCTCAACCGACTGCCAGGCGGTGGCCACGTCGTGCTCAGCCAACCGGGACCGGAAGCCCGGGTCCTCGAGCAGCCGCCACACCGGGACGCTGCGCAATCGGCCGGCCTGGAAGTTCGGCAGGTCCAGTGTAACGACCCCGATCAGCAAGTCCTGCTCACCGGCGACGAGCCCGGCACCGGACAGCCCAGACCACGGCGAGGGGTCCACTGCGGCGGCCAGCGGATGTGGCGGGCCGACCAGCAGGTCGTAGCGGGACCCGAACCCGACGCCCGGGTTCACCCGCCCCGACAGATGCTCCGGCACCCGCTGCCCGTCGTCCTCACGCAACGACCGCGGGAACCCAACCGCGCTGGCCGTGATACCCGGCTGCTGACCAGTTAGTCGCCCCCATCGCACCGGACGGCGCCGAGACAGCCCCTCGGGCGCCGCATCGAGCTCCACGAGCGCCGCGTCCAGCCCGACTGCGAGGCCCGACCACACCGGGCGGCCCACGATCTGGCCACCTGGAACCGGCAGCAGCACCTCCAGCCGCTGCGCCATGCCACCACTGTCGGCGACGTGCACGACGTGGGCCGCGGTCAGGACCAACCGGTCACCGATCAGCGTGCCTGACCCGATCCCGGTGAGGCCATTAGCCCGCGGCACCCGCAGCTGAACGATCCGGTCGAACGACGTCACAGGCCGCCCCCTGCGCGAGCGCTACCCATGAGAGGCGTTACTCCTCATCGCTGATCTGCGGCGATCGGCCTGCCGCATCCCGCGGCGTCAACGTCAGCGTCACCCGGTGCGTCGAGCCTCGCGTCACGCTGCCTTTGCCGCCTAGGTTCACGACCCAGAACTTGACGCCGGCCTCACCGCCGGCCTCGTGCTGCACCTCCAGCAGGAACTCCATCTCCACCGGCCCCAATTCAAAGCGCAGCGTCTCTTCCCGACCCTCCTGCATCACCGTCGTCAACTCCGACCGCAACGCCCGCACCGCATCGGCCAAGGCCAACGGCTGCTCCGGCATATCGCGCTCCCATGCGATAGAAGGAACTACAGGAATTCGCATCATGGCACGAACATCGAGTCCGGCTGTCGTCACGACTTGGCGGGTCTCGTCCTCACCCGCCCGCCACCATGTTTGTTAACGCAGTCGCAGTACCAACGGGGCGGCGGCGCTCCTGCGAAGACGATCCGGGACTGTTCGACGACCGGTGTTGCTGGCCTGACCCGCCGGCCCGTAGGGCTGGCGGGGAAGGTGCCGTGAGATGACCGCGACACTGAACGACGTGGCGAAGAAGAAGGCCGACGAGCAGTCGGCGGAGGCTCGGGCAGCGGTAGAGCTGGTGCGGCTGGCCAAGGAGCAGGGTCTGTCGCTGACCGGCCCGGACGGGCTGCTCAAACAGCTCACCAAGACGGTCCTGGAGACCGCGCTGGATGAGGAGATGCCCGAGCACCTCGGTTACCCCAAGCACGACAGTGCTGGCGACAGGTCCGGCAACGTTCGCAACGGGACACGGGTGAAGACGGTGCTCACCGAGGCGTCGGGGCCGGTGGAGATCGCGGTGCCCCGGGACCGTGCCGGGACGTTCGAGCCGCAGATCGTGCGCAAGCGGCAGCGCCGCCTGGGTGGGGTCGACGAGGTGGTGCTCTCGCTGTATGCGAAGGGTCTGACGACCGGGGAGATCTCGGCGCACTTCGCCGAGACCTACGGGGCCTCGGTGTCGAAGGAGACCGTCAGCCGGATCACCGACAAGGTCCTGGAGGAGATGGCCGACTGGCAGGTGCGGCCGCTGGATGCGACCTACGCGGCGATCTTCATCGACGCCATCGTGGTCAAGGTCCGCGACTGCCAGGTCGCCAACCGGCCCTTCTACGCCGCAATCGGGGTCACCCTCGCCGGGGAACGCGACATCCTGGGCTTGTGGGCCGGGACCGGTGGCGAGGGCGCCAAGTTCTGGATGAGCGTGCTGATCGACCTCAAAAACGGGGGCGTGAGCGACACGTTCTTCGTGGTCTGCGACGGGCTCAAGGGCCTGCCCGAGGTCGTGTCCAACGTGTGGCCGCAGGCGATCGTGCAGACCTGCATCATCCACTTGATCCGGAACACGTTCCGGCTCAACGCCCGTCAGTACTGGGACGAGCTCAAGCGGGATCTGCGGCCGATCTACACCGCGGTCAACGCGACCGCGGCGAGGGCCGCCTTCGACGACCTGGCCGAGAAGTGGGGCCAGCGCTACCCGGCGGTGATCAGGCTGTGGGACAACGCCTGGGCGGAGTTCGTGCCGTTCCTGGACTACGACGTCGAGATCCGCACGGTCATCTGCTCGACGAACGCCATCGAGAGCTTGAACGCCCGCTACCGGCGGGCGGTGAAGGCCCATGGGCACTTCCCCAACGAGCTGGCCGCCCTGAAGTGCCTCTACCTGGTGACCCGATCCCTGGACCCCACCGGGGCGGGGCGGGCACGATGGACCATGCGGTGGAAGCCAGCGCTCAACGCGTTCGCGATCACCTTCGCCGACCGATTTCCGGCCGCCGAGACCTACTGATCACCAACGCCAGAAACACCGTTAGGGAAACAGTCCCGAGGATTCCCGTTCGGGCGGGGATCGTCGATCGGGACTCGGCAGGAGGTCATCGATCACGGGCCGCACGCACCTGCCGTAGACGGCTAGCGTCAGAACGACGATCTCGGCTCGCCGCAGGAACGTCCAACCCGGGAGGCCCCGTGCCGCGGTACCCCACGCTTCTCCAGACGGTGCTCGACACCGAAGATGCTCGCGAGCTCGCAGAGTTCTACCGCCAGCTGCTCGGGTTGGCCTACCGCGCGGGCGACGAGCCCGACGCGACCCAGGGCGGGCGCGACTGGCTCGTGCTCGTCGACTCGAGCGGTGGACGCACCCTCGCGTTCCAGCAGGTGGTGTCGCTGCAACAGACAACCTGGCCCACCTCCAACGTCTCCATGCAGCTGCACCTCGACATGACCGTGCACGACGTCGAGGAGCTCCACGAACAACGCCGACGCGCTGAGCACCTCGGGGCGCAGGTGCTGCTCGACCGATCCACCGACCCGGACGAACCCCTGTACGTCCTCAGCGACCCCGCCGGGCACCCGTTCTGCGTGTTCGTCCACTGACCGGTTACCGATCGGCCGCCGAAACGGGGCAGATGGACTGATCAAGCGATGCGATCAGGCGAGAGGCGGAGCGAGATCGCCTCCACCGTTGCCTACGTCATCGGGCGGCCGCGGCACGGCGCCGACGCTGAAACCGGAGAACCGGACCCCGGGTATCACTGGGTATCTCTGCGCATTCACGATCGCACCCAGGGCCAAGGTGATGCTCGCCTCTAGACCTGGCTCGAACCCGTCCGTGACACCGGCGCCCACCTCAGCTGCTCCGTGTTCACCAAACGCCACTTCCCAGCTCGGCGACGGTGCGGTCCACGCTTCTCGGCCTGCAGAAAGCAGCGCGGCACTGTCCCGGACATCCACGTTGTAGGTCACGGAGACCCGATAGCTCGTCATCCCGACATGGTGACACCAAGCTCGCCGCTCGCCGCGGCGTCGGACAAACCGCTCTCACTAACGCCACAAGGATCGGTCTGTGGAACATGGGTGTCCCCTCCGTCGGCCGCGGGGTCTCACCTTCCGAGGTCGTGATTCTTGCCGGCGGTCTTCGCCGCCGCCGGTGTGCGGCGCTGGGGGGTGAGCCCCGGTGTGATCGGGTGCTGCCCCGGCTCTCGGGTGTAGGACAGCCCG
>JAYTHM010000193.1:0-1699 GCA_043732645.1 Frankiales bacterium | reverse complement strand
CGACCCACGAGGTGGTGCTGCAACCGGGCTGGTCGGCCGGGGAGGTCGCTCTCGAGCTGTTCGAAAAGCTCGTCGAGCACACCCTAATCCAGCCGACCTTCGTCCGCGACTACCCCGTCGATGCCCGGCCGCTCGCCCGCGACCACCGCGTCGACAAACGGCTCGTGGAGGCATGGGACCTCGTCATCGGAGGGATCGAGCTGGCGACCGGGTACTCCGAGCTGGTCGACCCGGTCGAGCAGCGTCGGCGCTTGACGGCCCAGTCCCTCAAGGCGGCGGGCGGCGACCCGGAGGCGATGCAGCTCGACGAGGACTTTCTACGCGCCCTCGAGCACGGCGCCCCTCCGATGGGTGGTCAGGGCATGGGCATGGACCGGCTCGTCATGATGCTCACCGGCCAGCCGATCCGCGAGACGATCCTGTTCCCCCTGGTCCGCCCCACCGCGTGAGGCGGCTGAGTCTGCTGTCGTTGTTCCTGGCTTCGTGCTCCACGGGTACGCCGGGCGCCGGCCCCTCGTCCACCGCGGCCCCGGCACCGGTCGTGGCCACCCACGCTCCCGTCGCACCGAGCCGGGAAGCAGTTGCGGGGTGGTGGCGGCCGAAGACTGGCGTCAGTTGGCAGTGGCAGCTGTCCGGGCCGTTACGCCGCTGGGCGCCGGGTCATCTGCTATCTCGACGCGGGCAGCTGGGAGCCGGGCCGTCCCGACAGCTCGACCTTCGCGCCGGCCGAGCGCGCTACGCCTCACATGGTGACCGGTGGGACCGAACTCTCAGAGGTTCTTCTCGAAGACCAGGCGCAGGCCGATCAGGGTCAGGTCGGGCTCGTGCTCATCGATCGACTCGCAGATCCCCGCCATCAGGTGCGAGAGGCCACCGGTGGCGATGACGACGGCATCGGCGCCCAGCTCCTTAGAGATGCGCGCGACCATGCCGTCGACCTGCGAGGCGAAGCCGTAGACCAGACCGCTCTGCAGCGCCTCGACGGTGCTCTTGCCGATGACGAACTGCGGCTCGGTCAGCTCGACCTTGAACAGCCGGGCCGCCCGGGATGCGAGGGCATCGACGGAGATCTCCACGCCGGGGGCAAGGGCGCCGCCGAGGAACTCGCCGTTGATGGAGACGACATCGAAGTTCGTCGAGGTGCCGAAGTCGACGACGATGGCGGGGCCGCCGTACAGGGTGTGGGCGGCGAGGGTGTTGACGACGCGGTCAGGGCCCACCTCGTTGGGGTTCTTCACCAGTAGGGGTACGCCGGTCTTGACACCTGGACCGACCACGACGGTGGCGATGTTGCCGAAGTACCGTTCGAACATCTGCCGCAGCTGGTCGAGGACCTGGGGAACAGTCGAGCAGACGGCCACGCCGTCGGGAGCCGGGTGGCCGACGAGCAGACCGCGGAACAGCAGGGCCAGCTCATCGGCGGTGACGCGGGCGTCGGTGCGCAGCCGGTAGCTGGCAAACAGGTGCGCTCCGTCGAACAGGCCGAGGACGATGTTGGTGTTGCCGACGTCGACGGTGAGCAGCACCTCAGACCGCCAGCCGCAGATCGAGGCCCAGGTCAAGGACAGCGGCGGAGTGCGTGAGAGCCCCGATCGACAGATAGTCCACACCGGTGTCGGCAACGGCCCAGGCGCGATCGAGGGTCAGGCCACCGGAGGCCTCGGTGCGGACACCAGCCGGCTTGCACAAGGCGACGGCG
>JAYTHM010000192.1:0-1701 GCA_043732645.1 Frankiales bacterium | reverse complement strand
GTCTTCGCGCTGACCAGCCCGCAGGCGGCGGCGACCCTGGCGGCGACCGTCATCGGGTTCGAGCTGGGCCTGCTGAACAAGACGGTGGTCAACGCCGTACTGGTTCTCATCGTGGTGTCGCTGCTGGTGGCCTCGGCCGCGGCCGGGCTGGCCGGGCGTCGGGTCGCGCCCGTTGCGTCGACCGTCGAGCAGCTCGGCCGGGCCGTCGTACTCGCGGTTGGCGACGCTGGGGTGGACGCGTCCGCCGCTCGCCTGGCCGCCCGGCTCGCTCGACCGGACGGCGGCATCGTCGTCCCGGCGCGGATCACCGTCCGCGGGACGCCGAGAGCGTCGGGCCAGGTGGCGTCGAACGGCGTAGTGGTCCTGTGGTCGGCCGCCGAGGTTGCCGCCGCCTCGGTTGCGCTGGCCACCTGCGGCATCGACACCGAGCTGTGCCGCCGGGCCGACAGCTCGGTCGCACAGGGCCTGGCTCACGTCGCGCAGAGCGAGGACGCCTCCCTGCTTGTCCTGACCGCCGGTCCCAGCCGGGTCCGGCTGGACGAGGTCCTCGCCGACGCGCCCGTTCCAGTGCTGGCGGTCTTCGGTGAGCCCTGGGTTGCTGCGGTCCAGGTCGTGCCGGCCGAGGACCCGCTGCTCGACGCAGTGGCGACTCTGCTCGGGCGTGCCGGGGTCGAGGTGACCCGGCCGCGCAACCTCGCCCACGACGAGGCGGACAGCGACGCTTGGCTGGCCGGCGACGGCGCTGCGCCGGCCGTCCTGGTCCTGCAGCCCGGGGTCGCCTTCGTCAAAGCCGCAGCCGCCCGCGGTACGTCGGTGCTGGGGGTGTGGCCGGCGGGTGGGGAGCTGACGACCACTGACCGCGCCGAGGACTCGCTGAGCGTCATCCCCGCGGTCAGCATGCTGTGAGTGCCGTCGCGGCTGCGACGCCGCTGTTCCCGCACGGCTGGACCGCGCGGCGCGACATTGACCAATGGTGGTTCGCCCTGACCGCGCTGGTCGTGCTCGTCACCTAGCGGGTTGTTACCGCTACCACCACCGGCGGCCTTTTCGCGACCAACCCTCAGCGCACGTTCAACGTGCTGGCTTTCTTCACGGTGCAGTCCAACGTGCTCGTCGGGGTGACCAGTGCCTGGCTGGCGCTGCGGCCAGAACCGGGCGGCACTGCCCAGCGGTCACTCAGGCTCACCGCCCCGGTCGGGATCCTGGTGACCGAAATCGTGTTCCCCCGTGCTGCGCCAGGTGCAGGACGTGCAGGGTGCCGCCACCTTCGCGCACCTGCTGCTGCACACCGTTTGGGCGGCTCGGTGCGTCTCCGGGTGGTTGGCTGTCGGGCCCGCGCGTCACCATCGACCGGCGCGTCAGCGGCGGGGGGGCACTGGTCTTCCCGGTGGCGTGGCTGGTGTTCACGCTCGTAGGCGGGGCGGCGATCGGCTTCTGGCCACACCCCCTACTGGGCGCCGACGACTTCGGGTTCGGCGTGCCGCTGAGCGCCTGATCGCGAGCAGGTACAACCGGCCACGCCCCGAACCTGGCGACCACTGCCTGAGGAGCGAGTCAGCTCCGGGTCAAGGATCTGCACTGTCTGTACCCGCGGTCGGAGCAGCCGCCACTGACTTTCCCCCAACCATCGCTGCCCGGTAGATTACGGCTTATGGTCGCGCGGGCATGGCATGCAGTCATAGCAATACTCGTGTTAGCGGC
>JAYTHM010000191.1:0-1702 GCA_043732645.1 Frankiales bacterium | reverse complement strand
GCGCCGCCGGCTGACGCTCGTGCTGCGCCTCACCAGCCTCGAGCTCGCCACTCGGTGACAGACGGACGCTCGGCGCCGAGGGTGGTGTCGCCGCCGTGGCCCGGGTAGACCCACGTCGAGTCGGGGAGAGCCCCGAAGAACTTCGTCTCCACATCGTTGATCAACGAGGCGAAGCGGGCCGTGTCCTTGTCGGTGTTGCCGACCCCGCCGGGAAAGAGCGTGTCGCCGGTGAACAGGTGGCCGCCCTCTGCGGCGTAGTGCAGGGCCACTGAGCCGGGGGTGTGGCCGACGATGGTGATGGCGGTCAGGTCGTGTGCGCCGACCGTCACGACGTCGCCGTCGGCGAGTAGCCGGTCCACCGGCACGGGGAGCTCCCCGGCGTCGGCGGCGGTCGCCAGGACGGGGGCGCGAGTGGCCTCGACCATCGCGACCAGGCCCTGCCAGTGGTCCCAGTGCCCGTGCGTCTCGACGATCCCCACCAGGGTGCCGTCTCCGAGGGCGACGAGCAGCCGCTCGGGATCACCGGCCGCATCGACGAGGAGCGTGTCGCCCGAGGTGGTGTCGCGAAGCAGGTAGCAGTTGTTGTTAAATGGGCTGGTGGCCACCTTCGTGACCGTCAGCCCAGCGAGCTCGCGGACGTCGTATGCGCCCCCGACCTCGACGTTGCCTGTGTAACCGCTCACCTGGGCTCCTTCCGGGATGTGACTGTCGGAGACCGACGTTAGCCTGATGCCCACTTCTAACGAACGGACCCCATGGCTGACCGGCTGGTCGTGCGCGGCGCGCGCGAGCACAACCTGAAGGACATCTCCCTCGACCTGCCGAGGAACGCCCTGATCGTCTTCACCGGGCTGTCCGGGTCCGGCAAGTCGAGCCTGGCCTTCGACACGATCTTTGCCGAAGGCCAGCGCCGGTACGTCGAGTCGCTGTCCGCGTATGCCCGCCAGTTCCTCGGTCAGATGGACAAGCCCGACGTCGACTTCATCGAGGGCCTGAGCCCAGCCGTCAGCATCGACCAGAAATCCACCAACCGGAACCCCCGCTCGACGGTCGGCACCATCACCGAGGTCTACGACTACCTCCGCCTGCTGTTCGCCCGCGCCGGCACCCCGCACTGCCCGAAGTGTGGTCGGGTCATCGCCCGCCAGCAGCCGAGCCAGATCGTTGACCGGGTCCTCGAGCTCGAGGAGGGCAGCCGGTTCCAGGTGCTCGCACCGGTGATCCGGGGCCGCAAGGGCGAGTACGTCGACCTGTTCGCCGATCTGCAGACCAAGGGCTTCAGCCGCGCCCGCGTAGACGGGGTCGTGCACCCGCTGACCGACGTGCCGAAACTGAAGAAGCAGGAGAAGCACACCATCGAGGTGGTTATCGACCGCCTTACCGTCAAGGAGTCCAGCAAGCGCCGCCTCACCGACTCGGTCGAGACCGCGCTGCAGCTCGGCAACGGGCTCGTCACCCTCGACTTTGTCGACCTCCCCGAGGACGACCCGCACCGTGAGCGCACGTTCTCCGAACACCTCGCCTGCCTGTATGACGACCTGAGCTTCGAGGAGCTCGAGCCGCGGAGCTTCTCGTTCAACAGCCCGTTCGGTGCGTGCGTCGAGTGCCACGGCCTCGGCACCCGCAAGGAGGTCGACGCCGAGCTCGTCGTACCCGACGCGGACAAGACCCTCGGCAACGGCGCCATCCAGCCCTGGTCGAG
>JAYTHM010000190.1:0-5941 GCA_043732645.1 Frankiales bacterium | reverse complement strand
CAGGCCACCCACCCCGCGAAGGTCAAACCCGAGCTCGTCGCGCACGGACCAAATCAGGTCTGGTCCTGGGACATCACCAAGCTCCGCGGCCCGGACCGCGGCCTCTACTTCGACCTCTACGTCATCTTGGACATCTACAGCCGCTACGTCATCGGCTGGACCCTGGCCCCATCGGAATCCGGTGAGCTCGCCAAAGACCTCATCGCGGACTGCATCACCCGGCAGGAGGTCACCCGCGACACCCTGACGTTGCACGCCGACCGCGGCACCTCGATGACCTCCAAGCCCGTCTCGCAGCTGCTCGTCGACCTGGGCGTCGTGCGGTCCCACAGCCGCCCCCACGTCAGCAATGACAACCCGTACAGCGAGGCCGCGTTCAAGACCTTGAAGTACTGCCCCGCGTTCCCCGACAGGTTCGGATCCATCGCCGACGCCCGCGCGCTCTGCCTCACGTTCTTCAGCTACTACAACCACGACCACCGCCACTCCGGGATCGCGCTTCACACCCCCGCGTCCGTCCACTACGGCACCGCCCACGAGATCCGCGCCCAACGCGCCACCACCCTCGACGCGGCCTACGCCACGAACCCCACCCGATTCACCCGACGCCCCACGCCCCCGAAACTCCCCACCATCGCCTGGATCAACGAACCCCTACAGGAGGTCACACAGAGCGCCTGAACCCGACGTGTCTCACCCGGCTTGACAGATTCCGGGTGGGGATCATGGCAGTCGCGAGACACCGACCGAGCCCGTCGCCCAGGCCGAGAAGGACGGTGCCAACCGTGACCGCGGCTCCCTTCCCGTCCATGGCGCCGGTCGCCGTCATCGCGCGCAGCCGAAGATACGGACGGTCCCGCTCGGTGAGCTCATCGGCAACGAGGGCCCGCACACGATCAACCTGGGCGAGCGAACCTTCAGGTACGTGTTCAGTGTGAACACGCAGTCGTTCATGTACGACGACAAGAGCACAGCGGTCGCGATCCGATCTCCGACAACATCGGGGACTGGAGCAGCCTGGACTTGGACGTCAGCGCGACAAAGTACAGCGGTGATGGCGCGTACGGAGCCCCGATGTTCCGAATCACAAGCAATTCCGGAAGGCTGGCGAACGTCGCCGTCCCGATCGGGAACGTCTGGCACGTGCACGTCGCTCTGACACCGCTCCGTGGCTGGGCAATCATGGTCTCGGGAGGCAACTATCAGTAAAGCAACGGTTCGGCACGATGCTGGATCCCACCGGGTGTGACCACAGGCTGACTCTGAGGGCGCAGCAAGCCTCACCAGCGGTCCCACCGCAGGCCGTTCCGGTGCTGCCGACAGACCACGTCGCCGTCGACGAGCTCGCCCGCGGCGTTGAACTCTCGGCGCAGCCGTGACGTGGCCATCCGCGCCGACGACCGCTCGCGGCGGTGGAACAGGAGGGCGCGGCCTGCCTTCGGCGGCGCCGTGCTGTACCGCCACCAGAAGGGACGGGTCAGCGGTAGCGTCAGGAAGCAACTTAGCGAGCCGTCAGGCCGCTGGGGTGGGTACCACGTGCCATCCGCGTCGCACGAGACGCAACGGCCCTGGCCGTCACGGTGCCTGTGTCCCGAACGACCTTCACTGACGACGACTACCCACGGTGGGCGGTCCTTGTCGGTACCGCTCATGTGCAGCTCCTGCTGCACGCGCGGCCCAGCAGGTGCTGGGCCTCTGATCACGCGCGCAATAGATGCACGTGGCTCGCCTCCGACTGCGAGAGTTGTTCGGACCCCGACTTCAGCAGGCGGCCGGCCGGCGTGTCAAGGGTCGTTCGGTCAGGCTGACCAGCCGGGCTGATGTGCCACTTGAGGAAGTCCCGGCGGCTTGGCGTAAGGCGCTTCGCAAGCGCAGCGAGGCAGGCCTTGGCGCAGGGGCGGGGCAGGGGTGGTAGGCATCGCACGTGCTTTCGAGTGGCGGGTCTCGTGTCGTGACCCCTTCCGGGGATGGGTCATCGCTACCGGTGCCGGTGCGATGCGGGAGTGGTGAACACAACGTGGTGCTCCAGCCCGACTGGGGGTGCAGGTGCCGCACGATCTCGAGGCGGAGCGGACGGCAGCGGCGTTCGGTGGATCGTGCGACTGCCTGCAGCTTGTGGATCGGGTGGTACCGGCCGCGCGTCGCTGGCTGGAGCTGCAGCTTCGCGCGAACCTCCCGGAACTGGCTGTGACGGGGAATGGCCGGCCCTTGGCCCACTGCACGCTCTGCCCGGGACCCATGAAGCTCGCGGCGTGGGACCTCCCATCTGCGGTCGAGCACTTGCGGTCCATCGAGCACATGGCCAGGGAGCGCGATTGCGACGCGGTTCGCCTTCAGCGCGTGACGGCGCACTTGAGTCGCGCGCACGGGCTGCTGCGAGCCTCTGCGCCGCCGACGGGCTCGCTCGAGGCAGCCGAGCACTGCGTCTCGTCGCGCGACCGGTTGCTGTGGCTGTGGAATGTAGGCATCGGGCCGGCGCAGGTCCGGGAGCTCCATGCTCGGGTCAGTGTGCCGGGGGTGCCGTTGCCAGTCGCCTTCTACGTGCAGGTGCTCTCGGGCCGCGCGGACGTCGCCTGGCTTCGGGCCGCCCATCGGCGGGGTCAGCACGAGGACTACCCGCTGGACTGGCTCTTCGACGCCATCGACGAGGGGGCGATCCCGCCGGATCGTCGGGCGTGGGTCTCGACCGGGCTGCCGGGTCGCCTGTTGCGGTCGTTGAGCGGGGGTCGCTACCTCGCTGGGGACGTCAAGTCGCTGGCGGCCGCGTCGCGGCTCAGCGTGCTCGGTGCCGGTCGCTGGCTGGACGTGTGGCTCGCTATTGGCGCGCACCCTTCGGTCGATCAGCTGTGCACGCTCCTGCCGCTGGGTCTGTCGCCGTACGCCGTACCGTCACGCGCGGCACTCGACCGGCTCATCGACGAGGTGGGCGACGGGGGTTCGGAGCGAACGGCGCTGGCCCTGCTGCTGCTGGTAGCCGGCAGCGTGCCGGAGGCCGCGGCCTGGACGCGGGCGGGTGTGGGGGACGCCGTTGAGGTCGCGCGGGCGGTGGCCGCAGGATCGGGGCCTGCCAGGCTGGCCGACAGAGTGCCTGCGGGAAGAGAAGTGCCATGAGCGCACGAGACGACTACCTCGACCTTCTGGCAGCAGTGGGAGTGTGCTTGTCGGCGCGCATCCCGGTGCTGCTGTGGGGCGACCCCGGTGAGGGCAAGACGGCGGCGCTCAGGCGCGTCCTGTTGAGCAACGGGAGCCGCGCGGCGATCTTCGTCGCCCGTATCCTGCCGTACACACTGAACGGCCCCGTCATCTCCGGTGTCGTACTTTTTCTGGCGGGGGCTGTCCTGGGTCTGTGTGCCCCCGGGAGTTCTGTTGTGCCCCTCGTCGTCGCCCTCCTGGGCGCCTCCCTCAGTTCTGCTTCCTTCGGGCCGATCCTGGGTGCGGTCGGCCTGCGTCTGCGAGAAGATGTGGCTAACCACGAACGTCTGGGCCGCGCTGCTCCTGTTGTTGACATGGACAAATGTGCCCGACCAGGACCTGCCCGGTTGGATGCTCCCCGTCGGAGACGTGCTCCGGATGACGCATGCGGCAGCCGCGGCGCGTTATGCGGTCGCGGGTCTTGCTGGCGCTCATGCCGGCCGCGAACTGGCCGCGGAACTGCTCGTCGGTCTCGCCTACGCTGGTACCGCCTGGTTCCTCCTGCGCGTCTTCGAGTGGGAGGGCCGTCGGAGGCCTCTCTGACGACCATGTAGGACCGTCTCCGGCGCGGGAGGCTGACGCACGACTAGGTCACGACGACAGTGGCAACTTTTCGATTTGGGGGCAGCGGATGGAAGTCCTCAACCTGGGCATCGTCGCGCACGTGGACGCCGGCAAGACCAGTCTCACGGAGAGGCTGCTCTTCACCGCCGGTGTCATCGACAGCATCGGCAGCGTCGACAAGGGCGACACGCAGACGGACTCGATGGACCTGGAGCGCAAGCGGGGGATCACCATCCGGTCGGCGGTCGTGGCACTCACGCTGGATGACCTGCAGGTCAACGTCATTGACACGCCTGGCCACTCCGACTTCGTGGCTGAGGTCGAGCGGGCGCTCCGTGTGCTGGATGCGGCGGTGCTCGTCGTGTCGGCCGTCGAGGGAGTGCAGGCACGCACCAGGATCTTGATGCGCTCGTTGCTTCGCCTGAAGATCCCTGTATTGATCTACGTCAATAAGATCGACCGCATGGGGGCGCGCTACGACGAACTGCTGGAATCGATCAGGCAGTCCCTCACGCCGCAAGCGATCTGTATGACCGCGGTATCAGGACTAGGGACACGGGACGCCAAGGCTGTCTCCCTTGAGACGACGAACCAGGACTTCGCCGACAGTCTCGCGGAGGCGCTCGCCGAACGCAATGAAGGGTTCCTCGACCGCTACCTCGACTCGGATGCGCAGCTGACGGACCACGAGATCCGAGCAGAACTGGCGCGCCAGACACGACACGCCTGGATCTACCCGGTCTACTTCGGATCCGCGATCACCGGGGAGGGCGTCCAGGCACTCGTTGACGGTCTGCGAGGCCTGCTGCAGCACGACGACCAGAACCTGGAAGACTCGCTCAGGGCAACGGTGTTCAAGATCGAACGCGGGCGGTCCGGCGAGAAGGTCGCGTTCGTCAGAGTGCACTCCGGCAGCCTGGGCAGAGGTGATCGGGTGCCCGTGTTCCGTCGCGAAGCTGGCGGCGTGGCAGAGCTCGAGGGTCGGCTCGGTTCCGTGGGCCGGTTCACGCGCGGGACATCCCTCGAGGAGGGCCGGGCCGGGCCCGGCAGCATCGCGAAGGTCTGGGGACTGGCGGAAGCGCGCATCGGAGACCAGATCGGGACCGCGGAGGGCCTGCCCACGAAGGGGATGTTCGCGCCACCCACGCTCGAGACGGTCGTGCGGCCCGCCGTCGGCGGGAGCCGCCCCGCACTGCACGCGGCGTTGCAGCGGCTGGCCGAGCAGGACCCCCTCATCGACGTGCACCTGGACGAGTTCCTCAACGAGATCTCCATACGCTTGTTCGGGGAGGTGCAGAAGGAGGTCATCGCGTCCACGCTCAAGGACCAGTACGGCGTCGAGGTCATCTTCGAGCAGTCGCGCACCCTCTACGTCGAGCGTCCCCTGGGGAAGGGTGAAGCCCTCGCCGAGATCAGCATGGACTCGGTGAACTTCTTCTGGGCCACGGTCGGCCTGCGGCTCCGTCCGGCGCCGGAAGGCGCGGGCATCAAGTTCTCGCTTGCCGTCGAGCTCGGATCCCTGCCTCTCGCTTTCCACAAAGCCATCGAAGAGTCCGTCCACCGCACCCTGCGGCAGGGGCTGTGCGGATGGGAGGTCATCGACGTCGACGTGGTTCTGACGCGCACCGGGTACGCGAGCCCCGTCAGCGCAGCCGGTGACTTCAGAAACGCCACCCCGCTGGTCCTCGGCGAGGCATTGAAGCAAGCAGGGACGCAGGTACTCGAACCGCTTCACCGCTTCGAGCTCGAGGCACCGACACACCAGATGAGCACCGTCCTCGCCGCGTTGTCCAACGTCGGGGCCGTCACAGACGACCATGACTCCCAAGGCCGAGTCTCAGTGCTTCGCGGTCTCATCCCGGCGAGCGCCGTGCACACCCTGTCGGAGCAGATGCCGGAACTTACGAGCGGCGAAGGCCTTCTGACGACGGAGTTCGACAGGTACCGGCCGTTCCGCGGGATACCCCCCGTGAGAGCGCGACGCGGCCCGAACCCCTACAACCGGGAGCAGTACATGCTCCACGTCCTCGGACGTGTGCCGTAGCACCCGGATAGGGCGCGACTCCAGGGACCGACCCGACTAGGGCGTGTCTCCTATTGGGCTGCGGAGCCACAGGATGATGCTGCGTAGGACTGCGCCGCCGCGGTAGATGACGGCGAGTTTGTCGTAGCGGGTGGCCAGGCC
>JAYTHM010000189.1:0-1708 GCA_043732645.1 Frankiales bacterium | reverse complement strand
GCGGTCTTGCCGGCTCCCCCGCTAGATCCGGTAGGTCGATCCCGGGTGAACCAGCTCCAGCGGCCCGTCGTAGGTCTCCTTGGCCTCGGCGAGCATCGCCTGCGGGTCGTGGAACGGCATCAGGTGGGTCAGCAGGAGCTTCTTGGCCCCGGCGCGGTGGGCGTGGTCGCCAGCCTCCCGGCCGGTGAGGTGGATCCCCGGAGGCGGAGCAGGCTCCGATGGCCAGGACGCCTCGCAGAGCAGCACGTCCGCGTCGCGAGCCAGTTCGACGAGCGCCTCGCAGCTCGCGGTGTCACCGCTGTAGGTCAGGACTCGACCTTTTGCCTCGAGCCGCAGGCCATGGCACTCGATCGGGTGCTCCACGAGGCCGACCGTCACCGCGAACGGCCCGATCATGAGCGTGCCCGCCGTACCCTCCCGGAAGTCATAGACCTCCTCGAGGCCTGCGACCGGCTGCTCCTCGAAGGCCTGAGCGATCCGGCTCGACATACCGGGCGGTCCGTAGACCGGAAGGGGAGGCGGGAGCCCGGACGGGTGATAGCGGCGCGCGTAGTAGTACGCCACCAGGTCGATGCAGTGGTCGGTGTGCAGGTGCGAGATGTAGATCGCGTCCACGTCGCGAAGGTCCAGGTGGCGTTGCAGGTTACCCAGCGCGCCGGCACCCAGGTCCAGCACCAGCCGGAACCCGTCCTGCTCGACGAGGTAGCCCGAGCATGGGGAGTCAGGACCTGGGAAGGTGCCGGCGCATCCGAGGACGGTCAGCTGCACAGCTTCTCCCCTGCGTCGTCCCGACCGCTCATGCGCGTCACCTGCCCGATCTCCGGCCCGAGGAAGCGTCGTCCGACCCTGGCGAACGGTTCGGGGTCACCGGTCGCCAGGAAGCGGTGCTGCGGCGCCGGCGCGTCCTCGGGTCGCTCCAAACCCTCCCGGACCAGCACCCGGTAGACGTCCTTGGCCGTCTCCTCGGCACTGTTGACTAGCGTCACGCCCTCCCCAACGACCAGGCTGATCAGCCCCGTGAGCAACGGGTAGTGCGTGCAGCCCAGCACCAACGTGTCGACGTCCGCGTCCATCACCGGGGTCAGGTAGTGCGTCGCCAGTTGCAGCAGCTGGCGACCCGACGTCACGCCGCGCTCCACGAAGTCGACGAACGCCGGACACGCCGCGCTCGTGAGCTGCACCGTCGGGACCCCGGCGAACGCCTCGTCGTAGGCGCCGCTTGCCACCGTCATCGCGGTCGCGACCAGGCCGACCCGGCCACTGCGCGTTGCTGCAACTGCCCGCCGCACGGCCGGCGCGATGACCTCCACCACCGGCACGTCGTACCGCTCCCGGGCATCTGGCAGGCAGGCCGACGACGCGCTGTTGCAGGCGATCACGAGCAGCTTCACGCCGCGGCTGACGAGCTCGTCGAGCCCCGCGAGAGCGTGCCGGCGCACCTGCGCGATCGGCAGCGGCCCGTACGGACCGTGCGCGGTGTCGCCCACGTAGAGCAGCTCCTCGCGCGGTAGCTGGTCCAGCAGCGCTCGGGCCACAGTGAGCCCGCCGACACCGGAGTCGAACACCCCGATCGGCGCGCTGGGCGTCACCGGCGCTTCGCTGTCATGGCCGTCGCAGTCACGCCCACAATTCTAGGGCCGCGGGTGCCCCCTGACCGGATGGCGCTGTCAGCCACCCGACACTCCCCGCCCGGGACGTCGAAGCCCCC
>JAYTHM010000188.1:0-1713 GCA_043732645.1 Frankiales bacterium | reverse complement strand
GCGGAGACGTCCACGCTCGAGCAGCTGGAAGATCGCCGTGGCGGTGAAGGTCTTGGAGTGCGAGGCGACCCGGAACAGGTGGTCGGTGCGCAGCGGCTCGCCCGTGTCGATGTCGGCGATGCCATACGCGACGTCCAGGACGATCTCGTCACCGAGCAGCGCGGCTGCCTGGATACCCGGCACCCGCAGGTAGTCCCGACGAAAGCCCAGCCAGGAGCTGAAGTACGCCAGCGCCTCGCGGGCGTTGCCGGGGTCGATCGCGGGCATGGCGGGCTCCTGTCTGCTGGGTCAGCAGGCATCTTGCCACCCTGGTCCGTCAGGCCGCTCCTTGCCTTTGCTGTGGCGTGGGCGATCTCAGCACGCATCGCCATGACGGGGCCGTTCACGGAGGCCACCATGACGACGCGCCCCCAACCGGCCAAGGCCATCGCGCGCCGAGAGGGCCTCGCCACGGCTACTGCTTGACGTCCAGCGTGTCCACGACGTGGTGCACCTCATCAACGACCTGCGCGAGGCCGGCCGCACCACTGGGTTGCTCGACGAGGTCTACCGGCAACTCGTCCGCGCGAGCCGGCTGGAGAGCGCAGGGCCTCACGCCTGGTTGGTGCCGCCCGCCCGTATGCGACGTCCTGGGCCGTAACGAACCGACGGAACCTCGAGTGCGTAGTGCGGTATCGCAGATAGTTCTTGTGCAACCTGATCCTCGTCTGCTTACGGCACCACACCCGGATCCACGCCTTCGGGTTCCAGCTCACCCTGCGCCCGGATCGGCCTCCGGCGGTGACCGCATCGCCCTCAGCCACGCCGTCTGGGTCATCAGGTGACAAGCCGCCTTACCTGTGGACAACACGTTCGACTCACACCGCCTACGGTCGCGGCAGCAGCGAAACTGACTTGTTGTTGGCCTTGTCCATCATGGGCTGATCGTTAAGTGCGTCCTTGAGGTAGGACCCGCTGCCCGAGGACCTTCGGCCTGTTCGTGCGGTGCGCTCAGGCCTGTCGTACTAGCGTCAGGGCGTGCCAACTCGAGCTCCTGCCCGGACCCCTCACCTCACCTACGCCGTCGAGCGCGCCCAGCTCGCCAACGGCCTGCGGCTGGTCATGCTGCCGGACAAGACCAGCCCGGTCGTCGCGGTGGCCGTCTACTACGACGTGGGCATGCGCTCGGAGCCCGAGGGCCGCACCGGCTTCGCGCACCTGTTCGAACACCTGATGTTCCAGGGGTCGGCGAGCCTGGGCAAGACCGAGCACTTCAGCTATGTGCAGGGCTCCGGCGGGGTGCTCAACGGGTCAACCCACGTCGACTACACCAACTACTACGAGGTGCTGCCCAGCAACGCGATCGAGCTTGCGCTGTTCCTCGAGGCGGACCGGATGCGCAGCGTCGCGCTGACCCAGGACAACCTCGAGAACCAGGTCGCGGTCGTCCAGAACGAGATCAGGGTCAACGTTCAGAACCGCCCGTACGGCGGCTTCCCCTGGCTCCAGATCCCGCCCGTGCTGTTCTCGTCGTTTGCCAACACCCATGACGGCTACGGGTCGTTCGTTGACCTGGAGGCGGCCACCCTCGCCGACGCGCAGTCGTTCTTCGACCGCTACTACGCGCCCGGCAACGCCGTGGTCGCCGTGGCCGGCGACATCGACCCCGTGCAGGTGCTGGCGTGGGTCGAGCAGCACTTCGGCGACATCCCCAGCCGCACCGTCGAACCGCCG
>JAYTHM010000187.1:0-1714 GCA_043732645.1 Frankiales bacterium | reverse complement strand
CACGGCGCCGAGCCCGCCGTACGGGACACTAGGTACCCGTCATCGAGGTGTATGTGAGGAGCGGCAGCGTGGAGTTCGACGTCACCATCGAGATCCCCAAAGGTCAGCGCAACAAGTACGAGGTGGACCACGCGACCGGCCGGATCCGTCTCGACCGGATGTTGTTCACCTCGACGCGGTACCCGAGCGACTACGGCTTCGTCGAGGACACCCTGGGCGGCGACGGCGACCCGTTGGACGCGCTGGTCCTGCTCGATGAGCCGACGTTCCCCGGCTGCCTCATTCGGTGCCGCACGATCGGCATGTTCCAGATGACCGACGAGGCCGGCCCTGACGAGAAGCTGCTCTGCGTCCCGGTCGGCGACCCCCGCCAGAGTCACCTGCAGGACATCTTCCACGTGCCGGAGTTCGACCGGCTCGAGATTCAGCACTTCTTTGAGGTCTACAAAGATCTCGAGCCCGGAAAGTCCGTCGAGGGCGCAGCATGGGTCGGTCGCACCGAGGCCGAGGCGGAGGTCGTCAACTCCCAGAAGCGCTACCTCGACAACCCACACGCCGTCGACCACGTGGGCGACCCCGACCACAAGTAACGCTGCAGTCCGGCGCCTGTCTCAGACGACCTTGGCGCCGTACATCGTGCCCAGGGGTTCGGCCAGCAGCTCGAGGCGGGCACCGTCGGGGTCACGGAAGTAGAGCGACGTCCCGCTCTCGAGCGCCACCTCGACGCCCGCCTCGCGCAGCCGGGCGTGGGCGACCTCCCAGTTCTCGCGGGTGATGCTGATCGCGACGTGGTGCAGGCCGCCGAGGACCTCCGCATAGGGGCCGAGGTCCAGGCCTGGGAAGTCGAAGAAGGCCAGCGCGTTGCCGTTGCCGATGTCGAAGAAGAAGTGCGTGGAGCCGGGGTAGTCGCGGTTCTCCATGACCTCGGTCAGCGGGAATCCGAGGATGCCCTGGTAGAAGGCGATCGTCTGCTCGACGTCGCTCGACAGCAGCGCCATATGGTGCAGCCCGCGGGCGGTCGACGGCGGGTGATCCGGGTGGAGGTGCTCGGCGGCGAGGGCCTGGCGGGCGGTGGTGTCCATAACGCCAAGGTACGAAAGGCCCCGCTCCCACGGGAACGGGGCCCTGGTGCTGTGCCTTCTGGCTACGAAGCAACTACTCGGCGGCGAGACTAGGCAGCGGGACTATGCGGCGCGCATCTGCCTGGCCGGGGCGACCTCGACAGGGGCGTCGCCGCTGCGGTGGCTGACGGCCAGGACGAGCGAGCGCACGAACTCGCCAGCGCCGACGAGGGCGAGACCGGTCATGACGGGGTGCATCCAGCCCTCCCGGAAGTCCTGGCCGAAGGACGTGAAGACCGAGTAGTCCAGAACCCAGGCGAAGCCGCAGGCCAAGGCCACTGCGATCGTGCGGGACAGGGCTGCGGGGGCCCTCACGGGCAGCAGTTCGTCGATGACCTGCATGACCACGGTGAGGCCGAGAGCAAGTCCGAGAAAGACGACGAAGGAGTACATGTGGCGCCAGTCCTTTCCACCAGGGGTGGTGGTGAGGTCGGCTGGACGATGTGTCCAGCTCACACCGTTGGACTGCCGAGGTCCCCCTTGGTCACACGGTTGTCTGCAAATCTTTGGGCTGTGCAGGTAGACCCGGCTCTGGTGCGTGCCGTCCAGCGCGGCCAGGCCGGAGCGATGGACGACCTGATCCGCGGGACCTA
>JAYTHM010000186.1:0-1716 GCA_043732645.1 Frankiales bacterium | reverse complement strand
CGCACGGTGGCGCCGTCGACCCGCACGCCGTCCCCGCAGCCCTCTCAGCCGATCGTCGTGGAGCCCTCAAAGCCGCCACCGAGGGTGAAGCAGGTCGTGCGCCGCGTGGTGCTCCAGCGTTCCAGCGAGGCGCACCAGCTGCCGGTAGTGCGCCGTGCAGCGCGTCGACAGCGCGTCGACAGCTCGTGTACCTCCGTGTCCTCAAGCACCGCGCCAGCACCCCCTGCCCTGCTCATCGTGGACCTTCCGCCCTGTTCACAACCAGCACGACGCGCAGCGCGGCGGAAGGTTGTCACCGTCCCTGGCAAACCCAACCGCACCTCGTAGCATCGGGTTATGTACCCGCGCCGGCTCCGCGTCCTGCTGGCCGGCGCGGCCCTGGTCGCCCTGCCCACCGTCGCCCTGTCGATCGGCCTCGGGACAGCCGGTACGGCGGTCGCGCTGGCGGCCGCGGCCGCGTCGGCGTCACCCACGAGTGCACCGACCAGTACCCCGACGAAGGTCCCGCTGCCGACGAGCACGCGCACCAGCGCCCCCACTGCGAAGCCGACGGCTGCGGAGACGACCGCGCCGGCGACCCGCGCACCGACGCCCAGTGCGACCCCACGTCCTGCCTACCGGCCTGGGACGAGCGACAGCCCGCGGCCGCAAGTGACCACAGCCGGTACTCGGGCACCGGTGACCAGCACCAGTTCGGTGGCCATCGCGCCCGAGGTCACCGGGTTCGCGACATCGACCCCCAGTGCGGCCCCGACGCCGACGATGACGCCGAACACGTCGGTGGCCGCGAAGCCGGCCGCCTCCACCGCCACCGCGGGCTCGAAGCTCGCCGCACTGGTGGGCCTCGTCGTCGGCGCGGCCGTGCTGCTCGGCGTCGGCGGAGCGGCCGGGCTCTACCTCACACGGCACCCGCATGGCACCGCAGACAGCGGGCGGCACCGTGGCTGACGGCTGCCTGTTCTGCGCGATCGTCGCGGGCGACGTGCTGTCGACGAAGGTCCACGAGACCGCCCGTACCTACGCCTTCCGCGACCTCAACCCGTGGGCGCCGACCCACGTGCTGGTCGTGCCCAAGGACCACTTCGCCGACCTCGCCGCGCTGGCGGCGGCCGACCCGGCGTACCTGGGGGAGGTCTTTGCGGCAGCGGGGGAGGTCGCGGAGCTCGAGCGCCTCAGCGGCGGGCACCGCATCATCGCCAACACCGGACCAGACGGCGGGCAGACGGTGTTCCACCTGCACGTCCACGTGCTCGGCGGCAAGAACCTGGGTGCGCTCGCGGGATAGCCTGTGAGCCTGATGTCTGAGACCCCAGCAGCCCGGCCCGTCACCACCAAGATCGTCGTGCCCGACAGCCAGTCCATGGTGACGCTGCTCGGCAGTCGCGACGAGCTGCTGAAGGTCATCGAGACGGTCCTCGTCAGTGACGTGCACGTGCGCGGCAACGAGATCACGATCACCGGCACCGCCGCCGACAACGCCCTGGCGACCCGGCTGTTCGACGCCCTCCTCGGCTTGCTGGACAAGGGCCAGCCGCTGACAGCGGACGCCGTGGAGCGCAGCCTCGCAATGCTCACCGGCGGCGGCAACGACCGCCCCGCGGACGTCCTGTCGCTCAACATCGTGAGCAACCGCGGACGGACGATCCGGCCGAAGACGCTCAACCAGAAGCGCTACGTCGAGGCGATCGACGACCACACGATCGTGTTCGGGATCGG
>JAYTHM010000185.1:0-5992 GCA_043732645.1 Frankiales bacterium | reverse complement strand
CGAAGGTAGTTCCGATGTCTTTCATCAGGGCGGCCTCGACCGCGGGTGCGTCGCCCCGCTCGAGCTGCCGGGCAACGGCCAGCGACATCTGTCGGATCGTCCACGTCCAGGCCGTGAGACGACCGACTGCCTCCGCCTGATCCGGTGTGGGTACCGAGGTCAGGACGTCGGCCAGGAACTGGCGGAGCACCACGAACGTCGAGAGGTAGCGATCGGGCCCGCTGCGCTCGTAGGCCAGCTCGCTCGTCACTTGGAGCCATCCGTCGCCGGGTTCGCCCAGCACCATGTCGTCGGGCACGAACACGTCCTCGAGGACCACCTCGTTGAAGTGTCGGCTGCCGTCGATGAACGGGATCGGGGAAATCCGCACCCCGGGCTGCGTCAGGTCGACGATCAGCTGGCTTAGCCCGGCGTGCCGGTCGTCCCCGAGTGGGCTGGTGCGGCACAGCACGCAGAAGTAGTGGTTGCGGTGCGCGCCGCTGGTCCAGACCTTGGTCCCGCTAACCGACCAGCCGCCGTCGACCTTCGTTGCTCGGGTGCGCACCGAGGCGAGGTCCGACCCGGAGTCCGGTTCGCTCATGCCGAGGCTGAAGTAGCACTCTCCGGCGCAGATCTGCGGAATGAAGCGCTGCCGCAGCTCATCGCTTCCGAAGCGCAGGATTGTGGGCGCTGTCTGCCGGTCTGCCACGAAATGAGCCATGATCGGCGCTCCCGCTGCGAGCAGCTCGTCGGTCACCACAAAACGCTCGACCGGGCTGCGCCCGTGGCCGCCGTACTCCGTCGGGATGGCCATGCCGACCCAGCCGCGGGCGGCGAGCTCGCGGCTGAACTCCGGGTCGAAGTCAGCGTTCATGCCCAGTGACGGGCGCCGTCCGGGCTTGAGCTGCTCGGACAGGAAGGTCCGGACCTCCAGCCGCAGCAGGTCCTCCTGCTCAGTCAGCAGGGTCGGTGCGAACTCCATCAGGTGCTCCTCGTGCTCGTGTGGCCAGTGGTGGGGGTGCAGCGGTCTGTGGTGCCCGCGGTCGGGGAGGGCCGGTGGTCCTCTGGTGGTGGGGGTCCGCTCCGCACCACGGCACCGGTGCGGACCAGCTCGTCGCGGGCGTCCGTGTCGAACCCCAGCTCGGCCAGGACCTCATCGGTGGAGGAGGCGAAGACAGGGGAACCGCGGCCCTGCCCGTCCAGCGGAGTCCGACTCATGCCGAACGGCACGCCGAACGCCCGGTAACGACCTACCACCGGGTGGTGGTAATCGGCCACCAGTCCCTCCGCCTCCAGGTGTGGGTCGAACACCATCTCCTCCACGTGGGCGACCGCAGCCACGGGCACGTCCACCTCGCGCAAGGCCGTCAGCCAGTACTGGGTTTCCCGGGTCTCGAGCGTGGTGGCCAGCGCCACACCGAAGGCGGCTGGGTCGGAGTCGCCCAGCTGAGGGTCGAGCCCAGCAGCAAGCCCGAGACGGTGACGCGACGGCGGGCTTCCAGCTCCTACGGCGACAGCCCCGTCTGCCGTGCGGAACACCCGGTAGTGGTGGGTGTGCCCCGCCGGGTCCGGTCGCAGAGCGGTCCGTCTCGCCTCGACCTCGTCGTGGCTGGCCCCGCGTGCTCGCATCTGTGGCAGCACCTCGTTGATGAAGTGGGCACGCCACTGGTCGTCATGGCCGTAGACGTGGGCCAACGCGTTGTTCTGGACGGCGAGGGCGGCACCGAGCAGCGACACGTCGACCCGTTGGCCCTGACCGGTGCGTTCTCGGTGGTAGAGCGCGGTGGAGATCGCGGCGAAAAGCACCAGGGCGCTGGCGTAGTCGGCCACCTGCACCTCGCTGTGGTGCGGCAGCCCGTCGTGCTCGGCGCCCAGGGAGGACATGATCCCCGACCGTGCCTGCACCACCACGTCCATGCCGGGCAGGTCGGCCTCCGCACCGGTCGTGCCGAAGGCGGTGGCCGCGCCGTACACCACCTGCGGGTTGACCGCCGCCACGCTGTCGTAGTCCAGGCCCCGACGTCGTGTGGCGGCCGGGCTCAGGTTGACCAGAACGACGTCGGCGCGTTCCAGCAGCGCTCGGACCACGGGTGCCGAGTCGGGGTGGCCCAGTTGAATGGCAATACTTTCCTTGCCGCGGTTCTTGATGATGAACTGCCGGCTCTCCATCGGGGCGATTTGATTGACGGAGCGGTAGCTGTCACCGGTCGGCGGCTCCACCTTGATCACTCGCGCACCGGCGTCGGCCAACATCTGCGCGCAGAACGGCACGACGACGAACTGGCCGAACTCGACGACCAGCAGGCCGTCGAACGGGCCACTCACCGGACACCGGATCGGGCCGGGCCCGTGCTCAGTTGCGCGGTCTGGGAGGGGAGTGCGGGGTCAGTCGGGAGCGACGAGCGCCCGTCGAGCAGACCGGTCGCCGACGCCGCCGGACCCGCCGGTTCGGGGACACCGAGGTCGGTGACCGGCCGGCCGGCGAGCAATGGACCGCTTGTCTGCAGGTGGCAGGCGACCTCACCGCCGCCGAGGACCGGGGTCATCGATGGCATCACCTCCTGGCACACGCCCATGACGTGCGGGCAGCGGGTGTTGAAGGGGCAGCCGGCCGGAGGGGCGGCGGGGTCGGGCAGGTCACCGCGCAGCAGCAGCCGCCGGTCGCGCTGGTGGTGGGGCACCGGCACGGGTATAGCGGCCAACAGGGCCCGGGTGTAGGGGTGCGCTGGTGCTGTGTAGACCCTCTCGGACGGGCCCTGCTCCACGATGCGGCCCAGGTACATGACCGCCACCCGGTGGGAGATGTGCCGAACCACGGCGAGGTCGTGGGCGATGAACAGGTAGGACAGCCCCAGCTGGTCGCGCAGGTCCTCCATGAGGTTGATGACCTGGTTCTGGGTGGACACGTCCAGGGCGGAGACCGCTTCGTCGCAGATCACCAGCCGGGGGTTGAGGGCCAATGCGCGGGCGATCGCCACCCGTTGGCGCTGACCGCCGGAGAACTCGTAGGGGTAGCGGGTCGCGTGGCTCGCGGGCAGCCCTACCAGGTCGAGCAGCTCAGCCACCCGCACCGCGCAGTCAGCCGAGGAC
The DNA here is from genome assembly GCA_043732645.1 of Frankiales bacterium. Classification (GTDB taxonomy): domain Bacteria; phylum Actinomycetota; class Actinomycetes; order Mycobacteriales; family SCTD01; genus RYN-111. The sequence continues at coordinate 2,923 of JAYTHM010000185.1, read as the reverse complement.
GTGCCGTGGTGGGTTCGTAGTGGCTCGGCGATGCTGGACCCAACGGTGGCTGAGGGGTCCAGCGAGCTGTACGGGTCCTGGAACACCATCTGCATCTGTCGGCGCATGGCCCGCAAGGACTTCCCCTTGGCAGACAGGACGTTCTGTCCGTCGAGCTCCACGGTGCCGCCTGCCGCAGGCACCAGCCGCAGGATCGCGTTGCCCGTGGTCGACTTGCCTGAACCCGACTCCCCGACCAGGCCCAAGGTTTCACCGGGCTGAATCTGGAGGTCGACGTGGTTCACCGCCGTGACGACCCGGCCGCCCCCCTTGCGGCCCGGTGACCCGAAGGTGACGACGAGGTCGCGGACGTCGAGCAGCGGCGTGCCTGCGGCGGTCATGTGATGTCTCCGGGGGTCATGTCCAGGGTCCCTTGCAGGACCAGTTCGTCCGACCGCAGGCACCGGCTCCAGCGGCCCGGGGTCACCTCCACCAGGGGCAGCGGCTCCTTGGTGCAGGCCTTGATCGCGTGGCTGCACCGGGGCTCGAACCGGCACCCGGGCGGCATGGACCAGGGTTCGGGTGTTCGGCCGGGGATCGAGTCGAGCCGGCCAGCTCGTGCGCCCAGCTGGGGCATCGCCGACAGCAGGCCGGCGGTGTACGGGTGCTGGGGCCGGGCGAACAACGGGTCCGCCAGCGCACGCTCGACCAGCTGGCCTGCGTACATGACCACCACCCGGTCGCAGATCTCGGCCACAACGCCGAGGTCGTGGGTGACCAGCAGCACGCTGGTGCCGACCTGCTCACGCATGGAGGCCAGCAGGTCGAGGATCTGGGCTTGGATGGTGACGTCCAGGGCGGTGGTCGGCTCGTCGGCGATGATCAGTCGTGGGTCGCACGACAGGGCCATGGCGATCATGACCCGCTGACGCATGCCGCCGGAGAATTCGTGCGGGTAGGCGCCCACCCGGCTGCGCGCCCGCGGGATCCCTACCAGGTCGAGCACCTCGACGGCCCGGTCGACCGCCTCCTTGCGCGAGCACCCGCGGTGCCGGCGCACCACCTCGCTGATCTGGTTGCCGATGGTGAAGGCAGGGTTCAGGCTGCTCATCGGCTCCTGGAAGATCATCGCGATGTCGTTGCCCCGCACGTCGCGCATCTGCTTCTCGGGCAGGGTCAGCAGGTCGCGCCCGCCGAACCAGACGTGGCCGCCGGTGATGCGGCCGGGCGGCGAGGGGATCAGGCCAAGCACTGACAAGCCGGTAACGGTCTTGCCGGACCCGCTCTCCCCGACCAGGCCCACCACTTCTCCGTCGCCAACGGAGAAGCTCACGTCGTCCACGACGTTGACCCACCCACGCTCGGTGGCAAAGTCCACTCTCAGACCGTTCACCTCCAGCAGGGAGTCACCGGGCGTACCGCCACGGGCCGCCTGGGGGTGCTGTTGGTCGGCGGTCATCGTGGCGCCGCTCGCGGTTTCCGGCTGCGTCGTGGTGGTCGTGGCTCGCGGCGTGCTGCGGTCCGATCGCATGTCAGTCGCCCTTCCTGGTCTCACGGCCCAGCGCGTCGCGCAGGCCGTCACCGATCAAGTTGAAGCAAAGGGTCGCGGTTGCGATGGCCAGCCCGGGCCACACGACGAGGGAGGGGGTGCTGCGGATCTGCTCGAAGCCACGGCCGAGCAGGTTGCCCCAACTCGGGGTGGGCGGCACCACGCCCAGTCCGAGCAAGCTCAGGGCTGCCTCGGCGAGCAGGGCCGCCGCGAACATCAGCGACAGCTGGACGAACAGGGGCGAGAGGATGTTGGGCAGCACCCGGCGGGTGATGATCCGGAACGTCGGGGTGCCAATGCTGATGCTGGCGGTCACGTAGGCCTCGGCTCGCACCGTGATGGTTGAGCTGCGCACCACTCTCAGCAGCCGTGGGGCGTAGACGATGCCCAGCGCGGTCATGGCCTGGGTAAGTCCTGGTCCGGTGGCCGCGATGATGGCGATGGCGAGGATGATGGCCGGGAAGGTCATGATCACGTCCGCGGCCCGGCCGATCGTCCAATCCACCCAGCCGCCCACGTAGCCGGCCAGCAGCCCCAGGGGCACCCCCACCACTGCGGCAATGCTGACCGCCAGGGCGGCGGCGAGCAGGCTCACCCGACCGCCGAACAGCAGGCGGCTGAAGGTGTCGCGTCCCAGGCTGTCGGTGCCGATCAGGTGCTGGGTGCTTGGCCCCGACAACCGGTTGGCGACGTCGATGGCGTCGGGTGCGTACGGCGCCACCAGCGGGGCGAGCGCTGACAGCACCACCAGCACCACCAGCACCACGGTGGCCCCCATGGCCACCCTCTGGTGCCGGTAGCGCCGCCAGAAGCGCTTGAGGCCTGGAGCCTTGACCCGCCGGGTGGTGGGGGGAGTTCCGGCGGTCGCGTCCGTGGTGGTCATGCTGCCCTCACCTTCGGGTTGAAGTAGCCGTACGAAACGTCGACGGCGATGTTGATCAGCAGCACCATGGCCGCGGCCGTGAGCACTGCGCCCTGCACGATCGGGAAGTCACGGGCGAAGACCCCCTGCGCGGCGAGCTGGCCCAGGCCGGGAAGTGCGAACAGCTGCTCGATCACCACCGTGCCGCCGATCAGCCGGTTGGCCTCGTTCCCGAAGGCCGTCACGATGGGTATCGCGGCGTTCTTCAGGGCGTGCTTGCCGACCACAGTCCACGGCGCCATGCCCTTGGCCCGAGCGGTGCGGACGAAGTCCTCCTGCATCACGGTGGCTAGCGCCGCCCGGGTCTGCCGGGCCACGACGGCTGCCGGGGCCAGCGCCAGCGCGCTCGCGGGCAGGATGAGGTGGCTGAGCCAGCCCACCGGGTCCTGTGTGAGAGGCACGTATCCGACCGCGGGCAGGATCGGGTTGTCGATGCTGAACAGCAGCACGAGGATCATGCCCACCCAGAAGTA
>JAYTHM010000184.1:0-5997 GCA_043732645.1 Frankiales bacterium | reverse complement strand
AGCTCTGTCACTCGGAAGTTTGTTCTTCCTCCTTCCCCTGCGTAAGGCCAGCCGAACGTAAGGCCATAGTCGCCGCTGGCAGGCTCCTGCTGCTGCCGAATCTTTACCGCGTACAGACTGGCTTTCATTGGCGTTGATGGAAACGGCCGCCCGGCTTCCCGTGTTGGATAGCCGGCCTTCCTCACCTCGGGATGGTGCGGCACTTCGCCTGCGTGGCGAACGCTCCTACCGTCCTGACGGTAGGCATGACAACATGCCGAGGGCAGCCAAGCTGGTTAGCCGAGGGACGTCCGGCTGAGGTGGTGGTCTCGGTGTCAATGATGTGTGTGAGCTCCGGCGTTGCGTTGCCGGATCGGGCCAAGCGCCATGCTGGAGCAGGGACCGCTTCCAGGGCGGTGCGGTGACACGTCGCTTGTTGTTGACGAGCTCATCGGGCGCGGGTCATGTGATGCCGCTGATGCCCATCGCGCAGGCGGCGTTGAAAGCGGGCTGGTCGGTGCTGTTCGCGGCCCCCGCTGAGAGTGCAGGTCCGGTGGCAGCGGGCCGTGTCCCCTTCCAGTCCTTGCACAACGAGGTACCTGGCGATGACCCCCGACGCGGCCAAGCGTACGGGCAGCTTGCCGCGGTCCCGAAGGAGGAGCAGGGGTTCTTCTTCAGCAGAGAGATCTTCGGACGTCTGAACACGACGGGCTTGCTTACCGCAGCCCGCGAGGTGGTCCGAGCGTGGCGGCCCGACGTCATCGTCAGTGACGCCGGCGAGTGCGCGGGTGGTCTGGCGGCTGAGGAGGCCGGTATCCCCTGGTTGCGGGTGCATCCAGGGTTGTCGGGGTCGGACGGTGATGCGGGCTTGGCCGCGGGCGTGGCCGAATTGCGTGCAGATCTGGGCCTGCCTGCCGATGGCGAGGGCTTTCTCAGGCGCGCCCCGCGGATCGCGTACATGCCAGCGTCGCTCGATTCGGGTCCCAACGCTGCATCAGTGCTGCGCCTGCACGATCCCCGTTACGTCCCGCCAGCACAGCGCGACCGGGACGGCCCCGTATTCGTGACTCTGGGTACGGAGGCGGCGGGCATGCCGTTTTTCCACGACCTGATGCAGGGTTGTATCGACGCCGTTGAGCAGGCCGGCCGCAGGTGCGTCGCAGTCGTCGGACGCCACGCGGACCCGGCCACGTTCCGGCGGGCAACTGGCAGCTCGGTGATCTCCTGGGTGGATCAGGGGGCTGAGCTGCGCCGGGCGTCCGCGACGATCTGCCACGGCGGGTCTGGGTCGGTGCTCGCCGCCCTGGGCTGTGCCGTGCCGATGATCATCATCCCGCTGTTCGCTGACCAGCCCGCGAACGCCGACGCTCTTGCGAGGGCACGCGCCGCTCTGGTCGTTGATCCTGGTCCGAGTGCACGCGAGCCAGGGGACGCTTCCCCGCCCCAGCAGCTCGATCCGCAGCTACCCGCTCGCCTCGTCCAGTGCCTAGGCGACCTGGACCGGACCGGGCCCTCGGGGTTGGCTGCCGTGCACGCCGAGCTGGTGACCCACGCCCCGCCCACGGCCGCACTTGACCTGCTCGTCACATCCGCTAGAGGTGCGAGCCTGCAAGGCCCGACGCCGTGAGCCCGTCCCGTAACCGATCCGTCGGCTGGGCGACGCCGTAGCACGCCAGATGGTGGAAGTGACCTGATAGAAGCGGCTGGTCTCAGCCGGACCGAGTAGGCCCGGAAACGCAGATAAGCGCGGCGTTGGTCATCGCTCTCAACAGCGAGGAGAAGTGATGCTCCTCATCTCGCCCCTGGCTGCCGGGGCAGCCGATAACGACCAGCTACCTGCAGGGGCCGCACCGATGATCGCGCGCCTGCACCTACCCGAAGTGTCTTGCCCGAGTTCTTGCCCACCGCCGCCGCGACCCTTGCCCGTGAGCGCGCCGGAGCAGAAAGGCCAACCTCGCCGGTCACGCTCCCAGCGCGGCGGCACCTACGTCAGGTAGGGATCCACGCGACCGCGTACGGACCCGCTCGTCGTCGTGGAGGACGTCATGGACAAGCTGCTGCTCACCACCACCGAGGCCGCGAAGGCACTGGGCATCGGGCGCTCCAAGGTGTACGAGTTGTTGCCGACGGGTCAGTTGCCGTCGGTACGGATCGGCGCCTGCCGACGCGTGCCCGCGGACGCTGTCCACACCTTCGTCGCGAACTTGCAACGGACGGCCTGAGTCCTGACACCGTCGACCGGGGGCCGAGCGGACGGGGTACGGACATGGCTCGAAGCACCGCAGGTGAGGGATCGGTCTACAAGACCTCGGACGGACGATGGCGGGCGGCGGTCACGCTGCGGAACGGGGATCGGCGGTACCTGTCCGGGCGTACCAAGTCCGAGGTCTCGACGAAGCGCCGCGAGGTGCTCCGCGCTCTCGAGGCCGGACAACCCGTCTCGCCGGGCCGACCCGGCACGCTAGACGCGTCCCTTCAGGAGTGGCTGGCCAAGAGCCTCCCCGCCCGCGTCGCGGCGGGCCGGCCCTCACCCGAGACGCTGGAGTCGTACCGGATCCAAGTCCGCCTCCACATCACGCCACACCTGGGCGAGTTGCGGTTGGACCAGCTCACGCCACCGGTCCTGCGCGAGTGGCTCACGACTTTGCTCAGCAAGCCGCGCAGCCAGCAGCGCAAGGCGAAGCCGGGCGAGGACGCCCCGGAGATCGTGCTGCTGTCGCCGAGAACGGTGACCTACACGCACGCCATCCTTCGGAGCGCGCTGAACGACGCAATCCGTGACGAGGTACCGGGGCTGCGGCGCAACGTCGCCGAGCTGGTCCGACCGCCGGCCAAGGCACCGAGCAAGGCCCGGCCACTCGAACTCGAGTCCTTGCCCGCGATCCTGCTGGCGATGGAGGCGCACCGCTGGCGAGCGCTGTGGCTGACGTACCTGGCTCTGGCTCTCCGCAAAGGCGAAGCACTCGGCCTGACATGGCCGGACCTCGATCTCGAGGCCGGGCTGGCCACCATCAACCGATCGCTACGACGACGCGACGGAAAGCTCGTTGACGGACCCGTGAAGACGGAGGCTTCCGGAGCGACAGTGCCGCTCCCGACGCCGCTCGTCGTGGTGCTGACTCAGCACCGGGCGGAGCAGCTCAAGCTACGGCTGGCATCGCCGGTCTGGAGCGACCCGGAGCGCGTCATCACCACCGGACACGGCACGGCTTTGGAGCCACGGAACATCAACCACGAGTGGGCGAAGGTCTGCGCGGCCGCGGGCATCGCGCCGATCAGGCCACACGACCTGAGGCACAGCATGGCGACCTTCGCGCTGCGACAAGGGGTGGACATGAAGACGATCCAGTCGATGCTTCGGCACTCGCGGCTGGCCACCACGGCGGACCTGTACACGCACGTCCTGCGCGAGGTGCAGCGGTCGGGGTCCGACCGGATTGGGGACCTGCTCACCGAGCACGGCGTGGGCCGCGGTGCTGCCACCCCGCCACGAGCGTGAGCCATTGCTGCCTGTCAAGTTCCGGTACCCGCACGACAGGTGAGTTCCGGCAGGTAGGCGACATGATCGTTTAGCTCGCGGTACGACGAGGGCGACCCTTGGGGTTCGCGAACGCGCCGAGTGGCAAGTTCCGGCACCCGCACGACAGATGAGTTCCGGTAGGTAGACGACACCGGCTTCAGCTGTCGTGACCGAAGAGCTCCTCGCCGTCGTCGTGGCCGATCAGGAACGCGAACCGGTGCAGGTCCTTACGGAGCGCGTCGAGGTCGTAGCCGTCATGGCCCACGAACCGACGCAGCGAACCCTCCAGGACTTGGCGGTCCGCGGCGAGCCAGTCGTTGAGGAACTCCAGGAGCTGCCCGAGCGCGGCAGCATCGGTGAGGTCCAGGGTGACCCTTCCCATCGCCATCACCCGGCCTGGCTCGTACGCCGCGGCCGGCCCTTGGGGTTAGCGAACGCTCCGAGCTCACGGCTCCGGTCGTGCCGGATCGGATGGACCCGGATGGACCCGGATGACCTTCCCACCCTGGCTCAGTTGCACCGACCCAGCCACGATCGTCACCTCGATGCTCTGCCGCGCCCACGCCCGGCCACACCGATAGGGCTCCCCGGCGAAGCTGACCGTGCCACCACTGTCAGCCAGCCGCGTCACCGTCAACCCGGTCGTAGCGTCCCTCGCCCGTTGCTGCACCGTCGCCCGCGGAGCCCGGTCAGCCTGATCGGGCTTCAACCGCTGCACGTGCGTCGCGACCAACACCCCGGCATGCAGCACCTCCACCAACCCGTTCGTCACGACGACCTCGACCGGCTCACCGGCGAACGTCGCACCGACCCCATAGCGGAACCCAGCCAGCGAGATCCCGCCACGCTGATCGACCCAGCGGCTCACCCCCGCCGGCCGCGGCCCTGCCTTGCCCCGCGGGCGGACTTCCTCAACCGAAGGGTCCACGACCTGAAGGCTGCGGTCGGCCAACGCGAACCTCTCCGCAGGAGGACACCCACCGCAGGACTGATGCGGCCGCTCGGTGTTGTACTCCACCACCCACGCATCCAGCGCGGCCTGCAACGCCTCCACCGGAGGGTGCTGACGGTCGTGCGCCTTCAGGACTCAGCCCTGATCGTCTTATGAAGCCGCTCAACCTTGCCCGTGGTCGTCGGTGAGTACGGCGCCGTCAGCAGATGCTTGATCCCGTTGTCGATGCAGATCTTGTCGAACAGCACCGGCCCAGGACCCAGACCGAACCGGGCCGTGAAGACCTTCCCGTTGTCGGTCAAGATCTGCTCCGGGATGCCGTGCCTGCGCAGCGCCTCCCGCAGCGCGTCGCAGACCGGTCGAGCCGTCGCCCGCAGGACCACCTTCGCGCACACCACGAACCGGGAGTGGTCATCGATCCCGGTCACGAACTTCATCTCACGCCCGTCGGACAAGAACGCCCGGCCCATCACATCCATCTGCCACAGCTCCATCGACCGACCGCGTTCCCACCGCCGGTAGTCCTCCCGCTTCCGACGCCGCTTCTTGCCCTCCACCAGCCCATGACGCAGCAACGCCCGATACACCCCGGAGCGGCTCGGCAGCGGCCGCACCCCGTCTCGCTGCAGATGCCACACGATCGTCGACGGGCCCCACGCCGGATGCGCCCGGCGCATCGCCACCACCGTCGCCTCGACCAGCGGTGGCATCTGATGCGGACACGACTCTGGCTTCGAGGACCGATCCGCCAAGCCCGCCAGGCCGCCGTCGTTGCCATACCGGCGCAGCCACTCATGGACCGTCTGCCACGCCACCCCATACCGCTTGGCGACGTCGGTGACCGACGCGCCCTCCAGCACCTCGAGCACCGCCCGATACCGCTGCTCCACAACACCCAGCTCCACCAGCACCGCCGGCTCCCCCCGCCACGACCACGTGATCGCAGCGAGCGAACAGTCAGCAGCCCGGACCGGGAAGTGAGCGTGACTGTCAGGCACCTACCGGAACGACTGTCGCCCACCTACCGGAACCGCGTCCGCAACTGTCAGGCAGGAACCGGAACCAAGGTGTCCACCATCTACCGGTGTCGCACAGAGCCATTGCTGCCAGCGTTGCTGCCAATGGCCAGATCGGCCGTGATCCGGAACGTGAATAAGAGTCGGAAACAGCCTCTGACCTGCGGTCTTGTGAGTGCACCCGAAGGGATTCGAACCCCTAACCTCTTGATCCGTAGTCAAGTGCTCTATCCGTTGAGCTACGGGTGCATACCGTCCCTCAGGACGATTGTGCACAGCGTACCGGAGTGGCGGTCCTGGCCGCGCAGGCATATTTGAGCGACCCCGAGCCTGAGCAGCAGGTCGTTCACGCAACACACGGCCAGGCTTCGGCAAGCAGGGAGCGGGAGTCCGGGCAACGATGGCGAAGGTCTCCACGATGTCTCGCCGCCGCCTTTGCCTGCTCAGCATGCGGCCGCCATCTCGGCCGCATGCTGTCGAGCCCGCACGCCGAGGCCCCTCGCTAAGGGGCTCGAGGGCGTCCCCCACTT
>JAYTHM010000183.1:0-1721 GCA_043732645.1 Frankiales bacterium | reverse complement strand
CCGCCCTTGGAGGCGCAGTACGCCGGTGCCTCCGGCGCCCCGATCAGCCCGTACGTGGAGGCGATGTTGACGATGCGGCCGGCGCCGGAGGCGAGCAGGTAGGGCAGAGCGAAGTGGGTGCACAGGAACGGGCCTGTGAGGTTGACCGCGAGGGCTCTGTTCCAGTCAGCGAGGTCGAGCTCGTGCGCACTACCGGTCCCTCCGGCGATCCCGGCGTTGTTGACGAGGATGTCAAGGCCGCCGAAGCGCTTGACTGTGCCGTCGACGAGCGCCTGGACCTGGGTGGGGTCGGAGACGTCGCAGGCCAGGAAGGCAGCCTCACCGCCTGCCTGCTCGATCTGGCCCACCGTGCCGTCTCCGGGCTGGACGTCTGACACCACGACCCGCGCCCCGGCTGCGGCCATCGCACGTGCGATGGCGCCACCGATCCCTCCGGCAGAACCGGTGACGACGGCTATTTTTCCTGACAGGTCCACGGGGATCACGGTCCAGACGTTTGGGAGACCAGCATCAGCTACACCGGGGCGGTGTATCGCCGGCCTCAGACGATCTTGCCGTGACGGTAGTGCCTACCCGTGGTGAGCGACTCCACGGGTGACAGCCAGACCACGACAGCCCCGACGGACCTCCAGGATCTGGCCACCTTATCGTCGTCAGCCCTGCCCTTTTTTATACCGCCGCGATCACGCGCGAGTCGCACCCCAGCTGTGCCGGGGAGGAGTTGTCCACGACCTCCCTGGCAAGGACGAGCTCGGCTGAACCGGTGAGAACGGTACCTACGCACGGTCTGCTTCGGGCTCCTGGCGCAGCGGCCAGCGGCGGTCGCTGTACCCGGAAGATCCCCTCGTTCGGCGCTCGCGCCCACCAACCGGTGACGACAGGTCCGGACTACCTGAACTCCGGAGTAAGAAAAAGCTTCCGCAACGGTTATGTTCCCCTTGAAACCATCCCAGACAGGGGGCTCGACGACGTGAAGAGATCTGCACAGGACGGCGGCCACGTAGCGCAGCCGGCACCTGGCACGGCGGGACCCTCGCCGCTGACCGCCCGACGTAGCAACGCTGGCGCGGCCTTGGCCCTCGCCTTCTTCGGTGCGCTGCTCGCCTTCCTCGATGCGCCGATCGTCGACGACGCCTTTCCGGACATTCAGACGAGCTTCCCGCGGTCGCCGTACGGCGCCCTGTCGTGGGTGTAGTGGTGGTCTTCACGGTCGCCTCCGTCCGGTACGCCCTCGCGCCCAGCGTGCTGCTGCTGCTCCAGGCCCGCGTCCTGCAGGCGGCCGGCGCCGGGCTGCTGGTCCCGGCCTCGCTCGGCCTGGTCGTCGGGGCCTTCCTGGCCGACCGTTGCCGGCTTCGTCGTCGATCGGGAGGCCGGCTGCAGCGTCGGCTCGATCATGGCCACATTGTTCGCTACCGGCCGGGACGCTGGCGCTGCCGACGCGGCCTGCTAGGACGAGTTCGTCCTGCGCAACCCGTTCAACGACTACCGGCTGCCCAACGTGTCGCTGGTCCGGGGCCACAAAACCGGGTCCGGCCTGGAGCGCTGCTTCGGCAACACCCTCATCGAGCAGCTGCCGCGGGAGCTCAGCCTGGTCAGCACCGACCTGCTCTCCCGTTCCCTGGTCGTCCACCGGCGGGGGTCGAGCGCTGCCGCCGCCGCCTTGCGTGCCTCGCTGTCGCTGCCCAGGCTGTTGCGTCCTGCCGCATCGGCGACACCCTGCA
>JAYTHM010000182.1:0-1725 GCA_043732645.1 Frankiales bacterium | reverse complement strand
ACACCGCCCCAGGTGTCGAGCGGCAGGTCGCTGCGCACGTCGACGACCAGCCAGCGCTCGGTGGGGCCGAGGTCCTGCATCGCGATGCCGACCAGGTCCCGGACGGTCGAGCGGGCCCCGTCGCACCCGAGCACCGCCGCGGCCGGGAACGCCCTCGCCGTGCCGTCCAGGACCGCGTGCACGACCGTCGAGCCTGCGGTCCGCTCCAGCCGTACGACGTCGGCGCCCCGGAGCACCACGATCAACGGGTGGTCCAGGACCCGGGCGAGCAGCAGCGCCTCGAGGTCGGGCTGGTGGAACATGTTGGCGAACGGGAAGCCGTTGTCGCTGCGCCCGGTGTCGCCCAGACCGGTGTCGCGGGCGAATTCCGCGAGCACCCGGCGCTCGGCGTCGAGCAGCCGCAGGCCGGTGGCGGGACGGGAGCGGGCCAGAAACGCGGCGCCGACGCCGACCCGGTGCAGCACCCGCAGCACCTCGTCGTCGAGGTGGACGGCCCGCGGGAGCGGGTGCGAGGCCAGCTGCCGCTCCAGGACCGTCACGGCGATCCCGAGGTCGGCCAGCAGCAGCGCTGCAGTCAGGCCGACGGGCCCGGCCCCTACCACGACGACCACGGGCGGTGCAGCTGCAGGCGTGGCGCTCACGTCGTCACCGTCCTGCTCGAGGAGCCGTGGCATCGACCGAACCGTAGCGTCGAAGATCCGGCGAACGCCCGGAGCAGGAGGCGCGAACACCTGCCTGGTGTTCGGCCTGCAGGGCCTTGCTCGACCACCCAGTCGTACCTGCGCAGCTCGTCGAGCAGGTCCGTCACGAGCAGCGCCCGCATGATCCGGACGTTGCGCCACAGCGACCCGAGCGGCCGCACGTTCCCGCGGGAACGCCCGCACCGCCGCCTTCCGACCCGAGTAGTCCTGCGCACGCGTCATGACGTCCCCCTGTCGATGCTGGATCCATGTCCACCTCGACTCCCATGACCCGATCCCGTCGCTCGCTGCTCGCCGCCTGCGCGATCGTCCTGTCCGCCGCCGTGGCGTGGTGGCTGGTCGGGGGACCCGTCCTACACGGGCGACAACGGTGGACAGGGCCTCGACCACCTGGTGCAGCCACCGCTCGCGGAGACGACAGCCCGAGTCGCCGGGGCACTGAGCACGGTGACGCTGGCGGTCGTCGCCGTGGTCGGCTGGCGATCGCGCGCCGTCCTGGTCCCGGCCGTTGTGCTGGGCGTTGTCGTGGCCGCTGCGGGACCGGTCGCCACGGCCGGTGTCATAGGGGTCAACATCGGCGGAGTCCTGACCGTCCTGCTCCCCCCGGTCGTGGTTCTGCCGCTGTGCGTGTGGCTGGCCGTCAGGTGGCGGGTCTCGACCGGGCGCGACCGGGGCCGCCACGCCGCATAGCTGACCCTGCGCGAAGGGGTGCACCGTGCAGACGAGTGACAAGGCGCAGCGACGTTTCCACGCGCTGGCGCGGGCGTGTGCGGCTTGGATCGTGGTGCAGCCTGGAAACGCCGGCGCGCTCGGGATGGACGCCCGAGTCCGGGCGAGCGACAGGCAGGGCTGACGGCCGCACCAGTGGCGTCGGCACGCCGCGTGCCGCCGGGGTCCCACGGTCGGTTCCTTGACAGCGGACCGGGCCACCCGCACGATGTAAGTACATCAGCAAGATGTCATGACGTCAGTGAGGTGGTGGGAGCGATGTCCGCTCAGGTCAAGGTCACGAGGGCCGGGAACA
>JAYTHM010000181.1:0-1726 GCA_043732645.1 Frankiales bacterium | reverse complement strand
ACCTGCTCGAGCAAGCTGAGGTCAGTTGTCGGTCGAGTGGTGACCATTTCGAGCCGGTTGGACGCGGTGACGAAGGTGCGCATCGCTGCCACGAGCCGGTCATCCGTCAGGAGCACGGGGAACCCTCTGTCGTCGGGCACCACCTGGCGACGGGAGTCGAGGTTAGTGCTGCAGAGGGTGTCGGCGTCCGGAGCAGCAGCTCTTGAGCCGTTCGGCCCAAGGTCACCCGCTCGGAGCAGCCCGGGCAACCGGCCCAAGGCCGCTACGAGCTGCCGGGGGTCAGCGGACCCCGAGCAGGTCGACGACGAAGACGAGGGTCTCGTTCGACTTGATCGCGCCACCGGCTCCGCGGGAGCCGTAGCCCAGGTGCGGCGGGATGGTCAGCCTGCGACGGCCCCCGATCCTCATGCCAGCAACGCCCTGGTCCCAGCCGCCGATGACCATGCCCGCGCCGAGCTGGAAGGTGAACGGCTCCCCCCGGTCCCAGCTCGCGTCGAACTGCTTGCCGTCGGACCAGGCATGCCCGACGTACTGCATCGTGCAGGTCTTTCCGGACACCGCCTCGGTGCCGTCACCCACGGTGAGGTCCTCGATGACGAGGTCGGCGGGCGCGACACCCTCGGGAATCACGATCTGCGGTTTCTCCATGGCGGCGACCCTACCTACGTCTGCGATCACATGGAGGCGATGAGCTTCTCGACGCGGTCGTCGACGGATCGGAACGGGTCCTTGCAGAGCACGGTGCGCTGGGCCTGGTCGTTGAGCTTCAGGTGCACCCAGTCGACGGTGAAGTCCCGGCGTTTCTCTTGCGCCTTGGCGATGAACTCCCCACGCAGCTTGGCCCGGGTCGTCTGAGGGGGCACCGACTTGGCCTCAAAGATCCGCATGTCGCTCGCCGCCCGCTCCACCAGGTTCTTGCGCTCCAGCAGGTAGTACAGGCCCCGGTTGCGGTTGACGTCGTGGTAGGCGAGATCGAGCTGGGCGACCCGGGGGGAGGACAGCGCCATGTCGTGCTTGGCGCGGTAACGCTCGATGAGCTGGTGCTTGATGACCCAGTCGACCTCGCGGTCGACCAGCGACAGGTCACCGGTCTCGACGGCGGTGAGGGTGCGGTCCCACAGTTCGAGTACCCGCTTGACGGTCTCATCGCCGCCGCGTCGGGAGACGTAGTCGACGGCCTTGTTGTAGTACTCCCGCTGCACCTCCAGGGCACTGGCCTCGCGGCCGTTGGCGAGCTTGACTTTTTTCTGGCCGGTCAGGTCGTGGCTGACCTCGCGGATCGCCCGGATCGGGTTCTCCAGCGTGAGGTCGCGCATGACGATGCCCGCCTCGATCATCCTGAGCACGAGGTCCGTCGTACCGACCTTGAGCAGCGTCGTCGTCTCGCTCATGTTGGAGTCGCCAACGATGACGTGCAGCCGACGGAAGCGTTCGGCGTCGGCGTGCGGCTCGTCGCGGGTGTTGATGATCGGGCGGGACCGAGTGGTCGCGGAGGAGACGCCCTCCCAGATGTGCTCGGCCCGTTGGCTGACGCAGAAGACGGCACCGCGGGGGGTCTGCAGGATCTTCCCTGCGCCGCAGATGAGCTGCCGGGTCACCAGGAACGGGATCAGCACGTCGGCCAGGCGGCTGAACTCGCCGTGCCGGCCGACGAGGTAGTTCTCGTGGCAGCCGTAGGAGTTGCCGGCGCTGTCGGTGTTGTTCTTGAACAGATAGATGTCGCCGG
>JAYTHM010000180.1:0-1727 GCA_043732645.1 Frankiales bacterium | reverse complement strand
CTCATCGACAACCTCACGGAGGTTCCCATGACCGACATCACGCTCACCACCATCCCTGCCACGACGATCCTCGCGCTACGCGGTGTCGTCCCGACCTACGGCGAACAAAGCCAGCTCTGGGACACCTTCGTCCCCCTCGCCCAGCGCTGCGAGCTGCCCGTGCGTCCAGAGACGGGCGGGTCCACGTTCTTCGACGAGGGCTACCAGGACAACGACGTCGACCTCGAGGCCTGGGTGCCGATCGGCGAGCCGGTCACTGTCGAAGCGCCGCTGACGTGTCGCCAAGTTCCGCAGTACCGAGCTGCGGTGGCCACGATGCGCGGTGACTACTCCGGAATCGCTGCGGCGTCGGCGGATCTGGCGAGATACCTGGCGCGAGAGGGACTGATGAAAACCGGGCCGTTGTCGCACGTCTACGTCCTCGGTCGGGACCAAACAGCCAACTGGGCAGACTACGTCACCGAAATCCGCGTCCCGGTCTGATCCTTTCGGGTGACGGGTGCCTCCCTGCGCCCGTCACCCGGCAGTTCGGCGCGGGTTTGAGGCGCTGGATGGCGCGCCCGGCCGGCTTCAGGTCCACGTCCATGTCGTCTCAAAGGTCGTTCCGTAAGCATCGGGGGCTGTCCCGTTCCAAGGGCCAAGATTGCCTTCCGCGCCCGCGCCGCGAACCTGGACCACACAGCCCTCGACCGCACGCCACGCCCACAAGGGGTGCCGATCCGTTCGGTCACATCGGCTTCCTCAGCCCAACACAAGCCTTTGTCCGTTCGGCGGAAAAGGATGAGCCCGTGCAGCACGAGCACAACCCGACCATCCACCGCACCCTGATCCTGACCCGCTTGGCTATCGTCAGGACGAGGGGGGCGAAGGGTCCTTGCTTCGGCCTCGGCCGGATTGGAGGGCGAACCACATAAGAGGGATCTGCAAGGGCAGTCGGATCAAGGTGACCACCTTGGCCGTCAGGTCGTCGCCGTGCTGGGCCGTTATGACGGCTTGTAGGTTGCCCGGCCAGATAATCACCAGCAGCATGGCGGCGGCGAATCCCGCCCATCGGTCTCGGCGCCAAAGCCCAACCGCGCAGAGGAGTTCGACCACCCCGCTGGCGTAGACCAGTTCGGTCGCCCAGCCCAGAAAATGCGGGACCAGAGGCGTGAAGATGGCCGGATGGGCCAAGTGTGTTACCCCGCTCACAGTGAAAGCAGCCGCGACAACCCAAGGGCCGTAGCGAGTGCGCCGGCCCTGGCCGGTGTCGTCACCGGCATCCCCTACGACCGGCGCCCGCATCCCGGCTCCATCCCAGCGCCGCAGGCGTGATGGTCGATCAACCCATAACGCTCTTGGCCAGGCCGCAATCCCTTACCCGAATATCGCACCCACTGCGAGGACGATCTATCGCCCCAGGTCACCCCGCCAGGTGAACGGGGCATCCGCCAGCCCGATAGTTTCCACCCCATCACGGCCTTCAACGTGCACACCCGTTGACCTGCAAGGGAACCGCCGTTGACGTGCAATCTTTGACTGTTGCCAGATCGCATCTGATGGAATTGGCTCCAGAATGCCGGCAGGTGCCGGCAGGTGCCGGGGGTGTGGCAGCTGAGGGCACGGGTTTGGGTGGTGAGGCGGCGGGTTCGGGGGTCACCGCGGGAGGCAAGGGGACGAACCGAGCTGATGTCGCGCAGTACCAAAGCGCGCAGCGAAGCGGGAGGCACCGCGAGGGTCATCCAGGC
>JAYTHM010000179.1:0-1728 GCA_043732645.1 Frankiales bacterium | reverse complement strand
ACCAACACCGGACGCCGCTTGTCGAGCGTCGCGATGTGCAACGGGCGCATCCTTACTCCGTGATCGTCGTCGACGACGTCGCCAGCATGACCGCCAGCGCCTCGGGATCGCGTGCCAAGCCCTTCTAACAACGCTCAGGGTGAGGACGTACTTCTAGCGGGAGTTTCCGGGTTAGCGCGGGTTAGCGCCGACTAGCTGCTGACTAGCTGGGGTTGAGGGCAGCCGTGCGGGCGGCCACGATGGCCACCACCACGACCAGCACGAGCACGCTGCCGACGGCCTGGTAGACCCAGCGCTGCTTGCCCTCCGGCGAGTACACCAGGGCACCGGCGACCAGGGCGCCGCCGACCAGGCCGCCCACGTGGCCGCGCCAGTCGATGTAGCTCGACGCGGCGAACGAGATGGCCAGGTTGATGGCGATCGTCGTACCGATCTGGGTGACGTCGCCGCCGCGCTTGCGCTGCAGGACGAAGAACGCCGCAAACAGCCCGAAGACCGCCCCGGACGCGCCGGCCGCCTGCTCCGTCACCGACCCCAGGGAGTACGACAGCGCCGACCCGGCCAGGCCGGAGAGCAGGTAGAGCCCAATGAAGCGCAGCCGACCGAACGCCGACTCGAGCGCCGGACCGAGCAGGAACAGGCAGTACATGTTGAGCGCGATGTGAACGATCCCGAAGTGCAGGAAGTTCGACGTCAGCAGCCGGTAGTAGGCGCCCTCCGCCACCCCCTGACCGAAGCTCGCGGGGAAGGCATAGGGCTGGCCTTTGAGGACGCCGTGCGTGGCCGGGATGAGGGCGAGCTTGTTGAACGCCGCCGACGGGTTGCCCCCGAACAACAGGCCCGTTCCCGTACCGGTCGTGATGAGGAACATCACGACGTTGATCCCGATCAGCACGAACGTCACCACCGGGGTCGACACCGCCCGACCGCCGTAGGCAGCGGTGGGCCGGCGGACGGAGGCGACGCCCTCCTTGACGCAGGACGGGCAGTGGAACCCGACGGACGCTGGCCGCATGCACTCCGGACAGATCAGCCGTTCGCAGCGCGAACAGCTGACGAACGTCTCCCGGTCGGGGTGCCGGTAGCAGACCGACGCGAGAGACTGCTCGGTCAGGACTCGACCTGTTCCACGGTGATGGCAGAGATCACGACGGCCTCGGCGGGCCGGTCACCCCCGCCGACCTTCACGGCAGCGATCGCGTCGACGACCCCGCGGGAGGCGTCGTCGGCAACCTCACCGAAGATGGTGTGCTTGGCGTTCAGCCACGGGGTCGCGCCGACGGTCACGAAGAACTGTGAGCCGTTGGTGCCGGGACCGGCGTTGGCCATCGCGAGCAGGTAGGGCTTGGAGAACTGAAGCTCCGGGTGGATCTCGTCGTTGAACCGGTACCCCGGGCCCCCGGTGCCGGTGCCGAGCGGGTCGCCGCCCTGGATCATGAAGCCGCTGATGACGCGGTGGAACATGGTCCCGGAATACAGGGGGCCCTCGCCCTTCTTGCCGGTTTTCGGGTCGGTCCACTCGCCAGTGCCGTCCGCAAGGCCGACGAAGTTCTTCACCGTTTTCGGGGCGTGGTTCGGGAACAGCTGTACCCGGATGTCGCCGTGGTTGGTGGAGAGGGTCGCGAACAGGTCGGTGGCCACGAGGGCTCCCATCGGGTCGGGGGAAGCAGACGCCCACAACTCTAGTCAGCCGAGCACGCAGCAGGGGTACGACGGACCACCCCCGAC
>JAYTHM010000178.1:0-6023 GCA_043732645.1 Frankiales bacterium | reverse complement strand
CGGAGAGCCCCTTGCAGTACGTCGACGTCCGGGACCTCGCCGCCTGGACCCTCGACGGCCTCGAGAGCGGCGTGACCGGCCCCTTCGACCTCACCAGCCCACCGGGGCTGCACACCATGGGCGGCCTTCTCGAGGCCGTCGTGGAGGCAACCGGCTCCACGGCCGAGCTCGTCTGGGTCGACCAGGAGCGGGTGCTGGCCGCCGGCGTCGAGCCCTGGACGCAGCTGCCGTGCTGGGTGCCCGAGGGCGGCGAGTGGACCGGCTTCATGACGGGCGACACGACCGCGGCCGTCGCCACCGGCCTCCGGTCGCGGCCGATCGCCGAGACGGTCGCCGACGCGTGGGCCTGGGTCCGGGCCGACGGGATGCCCGTCCCGCCCCGTGATGGGCCCGGGCCCGGCCTCCCGGCCTCCCTGGAAGCCGTCTTGCTCGCCTGAACCGCGGGGACGGTCCGATAGGGTTAGGGCCTGTGACCGACCGCGATGACCTCCTGTCCCTCGTCCGCTCCCAGGCCATCGTCCACGGCAGGGTGACCCTGTCGTCGGGGCGCGAGGCCGACTACTACGTCGACCTGCGCCGTACGACGCTGTCGGCAGCGGCGGCCCCGCTCGTCGGCAAGGTGATGCTCGACCTGACCGCCGACCTCGATTACGACGCCGTCGGTGGCCTCACGATGGGTGCCGACCCGATCGCTGCGGCGATGCTCCACCAGGCGGCAGCCCGGGGACGCCAGCTCGACGCGTTCGTCGTACGCAAGGAGGCGAAGGCGCACGGGATGCAGCGCCAGATCGAAGGCCCCGACATCACCGGCAGGCGGGTCTTGGTCGTCGAGGACACCTCGACCACGGGCGGGTCTCCGCTCGCGGCGCTCGCCGCGGTGCGGGCCGCAGGGGCCATCGCGGTCGGGGTCGCAACGATCGCCGACCGGGCGACCGGAGCGGGCGAGAAGATCGAGGCGGAGGGCGTTCCGTACCGCTTCGCCTACTCGCTGGAGGACCTCGGCTTGGCCTGAGTCCGCTTGCGGTTCTTGCGGATCTCGTTCGCGATCGGCAGCACCGAAATGATCACGACGAAGACCGCGAAGAACTCCAGGTTCTTGCCGATGAACGACACCTGCCCGAGGAAGTAGCCGAGCAGCGTCACGCCTACACCCCACAGCACGCCGCCGACGAGGTTCCACTTGGTGAAGGTGCGGGCGGGCAGGTCGCCAGCGCCGACCAGCGGGTTGAGGAAGGTCCGGACGATCGGGATGAAGCGGGCCAGTACGATGGCCTTGCCCGCGCCGTACTGCTCGATGATGTCCTCGGCCTTGGTGACGTAGTGCTTTTTGAACAGCCGTGAGTCCTCGCGGTCGAACAGCGCCGGTCCGGCCTTGCTGCCGATCAGGTAGCCGACCTGCGCACCGAGGACCGCCACGGTCGTGACGAGCAGGCAGACCAGCACGATGTTGGGGTGCAGCTTGTCGCTGAGCTTGCCGGTCGCGGCGTAGCCGGCTGCGAACAGCAGGGAGTCACCGGGCAGGAAGAACCCGAGCAGCAGCCCGGTCTCCGCGAAGATGATCAGCAGCAGCCCGGCGATCCCGAAGGACTCCAGCAGGTGCTGGCCGTCGAGCAACGCCGGCAGCGCCTGGACCGAGGTAGTCATCGAAAGAGCCTACCGACCCCCTTGAGAACCGCCCGTACACGGGGCGGCAGCCGGTTCGGGCGAAGACAGCACTACTCCCAACAGGTGAGAGGCAGGCGCCGAAGACCAGGTCGTCGCTCGTGCTCGGGATCTGGCGGCGGCGAATACGCCTACCCGTCAGGCTGTGCGGGGGATGGTTCTCCTGTTGGGCCATGTCCTGAGGCGGACGACACCGGCCCAGAGTTCCAGATCATCGTCAGGTTCGCCGCCGGGCTTGACCTCGATACGACAGGGTCATTTGCAGGGAAGGTGGGGGCGGCCTCAGTGGGTCTGGCATGCTCGTCGGGAGCATCAGCCACCGCACCGGCCCTGCAACAGCGCCCGCCGTCCGCCGTACCAGCGTGAACGTCTGTTCTTCAAGGAGCCCCATGCCGATCGCCACCCCCGAGGTCTACGCCGACATGCTCAACCGGGCCAAGGCCGGTCGCTTCGCCTACCCGGCGATCAATGTGACGAGCTCGCAGACGCTCAACGCAGCGCTGCAGGGCTTCGCCGACGCGGGCAGCGACGGCATCGTGCAGGTCAGCACGGGCGGCGCGGAGTACCTCGCCGGCCAGAAGGTCAAGGACATGGTGGTCGGGGCCGTGGCGCTCGCCGAGTACGCCCACGTGGTGGCCGCGCGCTATAACGTGCAGATCGCGCTGCACACCGACCACTGCCCGAAGGACAAGCTCGACGGGTACATGCGGCCGCTCATCGCCGTCAGCCAGGAGCGCGTGGACCGCGGCCTCGAACCGCTGTTCCAGTCGCACATGTGGGACGGCTCGGCGGTCGAGCTCACCGAGAACATCGCGCTCGCCGAGGAGCTGCTCGGCACCTGCGCAAAGGCGCGGATCGTGATGGAGATGGAGATCGGGGTCGTCGGCGGTGAGGAGGACGGCGTCGAGAATGAGGTCAACGAGAAGCTGTACACGCACCCGGCCGACGCGCAGGCCGTCGCTGACGCCCTGGGCATCGGAGACGGGGGCCGCTACCTGCTGGCCGCCACCTTCGGCAACGTGCACGGTGTCTACAAGCCGGGCAACGTGAAGCTCCGCCCCGAGATCCTCAAGCAGATCCAGGACGAGGTCGGCGCCAAAGTCGGGACGCCCCAGCCGTTCGACCTGGTCTTCCACGGTGGCAGCGGCTCGCTGCTGACCGAGATCCGCGAGACGCTCGACTACGGCGTCGTGAAGATGAACGTCGACACCGACACCCAGTACGCCTACACGCGACCGGTCGCCGACCACATGCTCAAGAACTACGTCGGCGTCCTCAAGGTCGACGGCGAGGTCGGCAACAAGAAGCTGTACGACCCGCGGGCGTGGGGCAAGGCCGCCGAGAACGCCATGGCGGCCCGCGTCGTCACGGCCTGCGAGGACCTGCGCTCGGCGGGGACCGCGCCGAAGGGGTAGCCCCCACGGCGCCGTCCTCCGAATGCACTTTTGCTAGCCTGTCAACTCGCCACGCCGTACGGGGTGGGCGACAACCCCGGAGGACTCGCGTGTCGCTGCTTCGCGCTCATAAGCCCAAGCACGCCAAGCCCAGCAAGGCAGCGCCGGTTCTCGCGGTTGGTGGGATGACCGCCACCCTCGGTGCCGGTCTGTCCGCCATGGCCCCCAGCGCGCAGGCCGCCGACGGGGACGACTTCGCCCGGCTGCGGATGTGCGAGAGCGGCAACCACTACGCGGCCAACACCGGCAACGGCTTCTACGGCGCCTACCAGTTCGACGCCCGCACCTGGCACGGCCTGGGCTACAGCGCTCTGCCGTCGAACGCCTCCCCCTCCACCCAGGACGCCGCAGCCAACGAGCTGCAGGCCCAGCGGGGTTGGCAGCCGTGGCCGGGCTGCTCCCGCAAGCTCAGCCTGGGTCGCGACGCCGCAGCCCCCCGGGCCTCGCGCAGCCGCTTCGTCGTGCTCCCGAAGGCGACTGCCGGGAAGGCTCCAGGCTTCAACGGACATGTCCTGACGACGGCCGACATCGATACCACCCGGGCCGATGTGAAGGCGTGGCAGGCCCGGATGAGGACGCGGGGATGGGACCTATCGGTCGACGGTCGCTACGGTCCGTGCAGCGCGCAGGTTGCCGCCCGCTTCGCCGCGGAGAAGCGGCTGCACACCATGCCGGGCACGGTGGACCACGTGTTGTGGACCGCCGCCTGGCAGCTGCCCGTCTCCTGACGCCGGGCCGAGCTGTCGGCAATGATAGTGGCGTGCTGGTCCTCGAAGACGTGTGCGTCGTCCGAAGTGGGTCGACCGTGCTGGCGGACATCTCCGTGGTCCTGGCCGCGGGTCGCTGCACCGCGGTCGCGGGGCCGTCCGGCGCGGGAAAGTCGACCCTGCTGCGGCTGCTCGACCGGCTGCTGGAGCCCACGACCGGACGGGTCCTGTTCCACGGCAGGCCCCTGCCTTCGTACGACGTGCTCGAGCTCAGGCGTCGGGTGGGGCTGGTACAGCAGGCCCCCGTGCTGCTTGGCGCAGACGTGCTCGCGGACCTGCGGGTCGGCCGGCCTGAGCTGACCCCCGACGAGGCAGCAGCGCTGCTCGTGCGGGCGGGCCTCGAGGGGCTGCCGATGGACCGGGAGACGTCCTCGCTCTCCGGTGGCGAGGCCCAGCGACTGTGCCTGGCCCGGGCGCTCGCCGTCGGCCCGGAGGTGCTGCTGCTCGACGAGCCGACCTCCGCCCTGGACGCTGTCGCGGCCCAGTCGGTCGAGCGGGTCGTCCGGTCCCTCGTTGCTGACGGCCTCACCGCGGTGCTGGTCAGCCACGACCTGCGGCAGGCCCGCCGGCTCGCCGACGACGTCGTGGTGCTGCGCGACGGCCGCGTCGTCGAGAGCGGCGCAGCGGCGTCGTCGGAGTACCTCGCAGGGGCGTCATGACCCTGCTCGCGTCCGGGACGCACCCGTCCGTGCCCAGCTGGTGGGGCGTCGCCGCCTCGGTGCTGCTCGTCGTCGTGACAGTCGCCGTGGTGGTGCGCGAGCAGCTCGGCCTCGGACGTGAGGTCCTGGTCGCGTGCGTGCGGGCGATCGTGCAGCTCATCGCGGTCGGCGCCCTGCTCGGCGTGCTGTTCACCCGCGCCGGCCTGCCCGGCTCGCTGCTCTGGGTCGCGGGGATGGTCGCCGTCGGCGCACGCGTCGCCGGTGGCCGCGGACGTGGCGTGCCCCGCTCGACGTGGGTGGCGGCGATCGCGATCACGGCGGGGGTGGCGGCCACCCTCGGGCTGCTCGTCGCCGCGCAGGTCATCGAGGCCCAGCCGCGCGTCGTCGTACCCGTCGGCGGGATGGTCGTCTCGGCGGCGACCCGCGGGACCTCCGTGGTGCTGCTCCGGATCGCGGAGGAGTCCGTCGCCGCCCGCCGCCAGATCGAGGCCCGGCTCGCCCTCGGGCTGCCGTCGGCGCTCGCCTTCGCCCCGCACCGGCGGACCGCTCTACGGACCGCACTGGTGACCGATATCGACCAGGTGAAGACCGTGGGGCTGATCTCGCTGCCGGGCGCGATGACCGGGCTGCTACTCGCCGGGGTCGACCCGCTGACCGCCATCCGCTACCAGGTGGTCGTGATGTACATGCTGCTCAGCGCCGTCGCCGTCGCCGGGGTCGTGGCGTCCCGCCTCGCGTCCTCCCTGCTGTTCGACGAAGCTCAGCGGCTGGTGGAGGCGGTGGCGTGAGATGTTGATCCAACCGTGGGATGCGGGGACCGATGCAGAGTGGCAGGCGTTCCTGGCGACCCAGGACGTCGGCACGCTTATCTGCCCGACCGCCGACCTGCCCGTCGTCGTGCCTACCCACTTCGTGTGGTCCGGCACCGAGGTCCTGCTCCACCTCGCGCGGCCCAACCCCGCCCTGGCCGCCCTCGCCGCGCGCCCCCAGGCGGTCTTCTCCGTGCACGGCGACTGGGCCTACGTCCCGGCGGCGTGGAAGGCCATCGGCGAGGAGGACCCAGCCCTCGGAGTCCCCACGTCCTACTACGTCGCGGTCACCCTCACCTGCACCGCGGACCTGCTCGGCGGCGATGCGCTGCTCGACGTGCTCAGGGCCCAGCTCGACCACTTTGAGCCCGGGTCAGCGATCGCCGACCCGTCCGTCCACCGGCGCAGACTGCCGGGGATTACGGGAATCCGGCTCACCGTCGACGCCGTCCAGGCAAAGTTCAAGTACGGCGGCAACGTCGACGCCGCCCACCGCGCCGCCCTCGTCGACCGCCTCCCCTCCGGTGCCCGCGCCCAGCTCTTGCGCCGTACCCCTCCCGTCTGACCCCCTATTCCTAGTGTCCCGCGCCCGTAGTTCGTTTGAGAAGTCGCGCGAGTGAGCTGAGGATCTGTTCTGCGGTCTTGATCCAGATGAAGGGCTTGGGGTTGTCG
>JAYTHM010000177.1:0-6024 GCA_043732645.1 Frankiales bacterium | reverse complement strand
GCACGTCGGTGTCTGCGTCGGGGCTGCAAGCCCACGAAGTGCTCCCCGCCGTGCATCGGGTGTTCAGCCTGGTGAAGCGCTGGATTGGTGGCACCATTCATGGCTCCGTCAGCCCCGAGCACCTGCAGGCCTACTTCGACGAATAGATCTTCCGCTTCAACCGGCGCCACTCACGCAGCCGCCGACTGCTGTCCCACACCCTGCTCAGCCACGCAGTCGCCGCACCACCAGTCCGCTCCGAGATGCTCCGAAAAGCCGGCCGCAGCCGCCCGTCGCCGGCACCACCGACCCGGCTACGAGGACTACCACCAGCCTGTACATCGGGCACCCGAACTGCCCTGGCGGCAGCCGCCCCTTCGAGACCCCTCCACGCTCTAGGGGTACCAACATGGAGACCCCCTTTCGCCCCATTCGCCTCTAGGTTCATCGGCCCGCGTGCAGTTCTTACTCCACAGAGGGTCTCGTTGAGCCGGATTCGCCCCGCTCGCCGCAGCCCTGGTTCATTCGGACCCACGCTCCCAGGGGAGCCGTTCTCACCGCTTATGGCTGCAGGCTGCCAGCCACCCAGACGGCCCGGGGTACGCGGACCAATTGGCGATGCCGTGACGACCACGCCGCGATCGTTTTGGCTCTTGCTTTCTGGGTGTCTTGGGGCCAGCCGGGGTAGCCTAAGGGGCCCGTGTTGGTCGTTGGAGGCCTTGTGCGCCCAAGCGATGAGAACGACTCCTCCGACGAGTGGCTGAGGGTCGGCCCTGCGCAAGACCACGCTGCTGGTCCGACTGCGGTCGCAGTGTCGATGAACCGTTCGTTGCGACGCATGGGACCGGTCCGGACGGCTCAGACGCTGCTCCGTTTGAACCAGGCTGAGGGCTTCGACTGTATGAGCTGTGCCTGGCCTGATCCGGATCCTGGTCACCGGCATCCTGCGGAGTTCTGCGAGAACGGCGCGAAGGCGGTAGCGGAGGAGGCGACGCGTGCCCGGGCCACGCCGGAGTTCTTCGCGGCGCACAGCATCGAGGAGCTCGATGCTCGCTCTGAGCACTGGTTGGGCCAGCAGGGGCGCATCACTCACCCGATGGTGAAGCGACCCGGTGCCACGCATTACGAACCGATCGCGTGGGATGCCGCCTTCGCCCTGATCGGCGCCGAGCTGCAAAGCCTCGGCAGTCCCGACGAGGCGGCCTTCTACACCTCGGGTCGGGCGTCCAATGAGGCTGCCTTCGCCTACCAGCTGTTTGTGCGTGCGTTGGGCACGAACAACTTGCCGGACTGCTCCAACATGTGTCACGAGTCCACCGGCATCGCGTTGCAGGAGTCCATCGGTATAGGCAAGGCCAGCGTCAGCCTGCAGGACGTCCATGAGGCTTCCCTCATTGTGATCGCCGGCCAGAACCCGGGGACGAACCACCCGCGGATGCTGTCCGCTCTGGAGATCGCGAAGAGCAAAGGCGCGAAGATCTTGACCATCAACCCGCTTCGCGAGGCGGGGCTGCTGCGCTTCAAGAACCCGCAGCGACTGCGTGGCGTTGTGGGTCGTGGGACGGACCTCTCGGACCTGCACCTGCCCGTCAAGATCAACGGTGACCTCGCGCTGTTCCAGGCGATGGGCTCCTTGCTGGTCGAGTGGGACGCCCTGGACCACGAGTTCATCGATTCCCACACGCGCGGCTTCACAAAGTGGCGCGACCATGTGAGCGCCATCGACTGGCAGGTCGTCGCCCAGGCGACTGGCCTGAACCGAGCCCAGATCACCCAGGCGGCGGAACTGCTGCGGCGCTCTGACGCGACCGTCTTCTGCTGGGCCATGGGTCTCACGCAGCACCGCAACAGCGTTGCCACGATCAAGGAGGTCGTGAACCTCGCGTTGGTCCAGGGGAACATAGGCAAGTCCGGTGCTGGGCTCCTGCCGGTCCGAGGCCACTCGAACGTTCAGGGCGATCGAACGATGGGTATCTGGGAGCGCCCGCCAGGTCCCTTCCTGGACGCGCTGCAGCGCGAGTTCGGGTTCGACCCGCCACGCGAGAACGGCCTCGACGTGGTCGACACCATCCGTGCCCTCCGGGATGGTCGAGTCCATTTCTTCATGGGGCTGGGGGGCAACTTCGTGCAGGCTGCCCCCGACACCGACGTCGTCGTGGAGGCCATGCAACGAGCCCGCATGACCGTGCACGTCTCGACGAAGCTGAACCGCTCGCACCTGACCTGCGGACAGACGGCGCTGATCCTGCCGACCAAGGGACGGACCGAGAAGGACATCCAGGCCAGCGGGCCGCAGTGGATCTCCGTGGAGGACTCCACCTGCTCGGTCCACGCCTCACGCGGCCCCTTGGAGCCCGCCAGCCCGCACCTGAAGTCCGAAATCGACATCGTCACGCGCGTGGCCGAGGCTGCGATCGGGGATCGATACGGCATCCGTTGGCAGCAAATGCGTGACAACTACAGCGTCATCAGGACCCACATCGAGAGGGTGGTCCCTGGCTGCCAAAGCTACGAGGTCAACGCCCGACGACCGGGAGGCTTCGTGCTGCCGCACCCCCCCAGGGACTCAAGGACCTTCGAGACGCCCTCAGGCCGAGCCGAACTGGTCGCCTCTCTCATTGACGTGCTGCAGGTCCCCGACGGTCACCTAGTTCTGCAGACGCTTAGGAGCCACGACCAGTTCAACACCACGATCTACGGCCTCGGCGACCGGTACCGCGGAATCAAGGGCGGCCGCCGCGTGATCTTCGTGCATCCCGACGACATCGCTGCCCTCGGCTTCAGCGACGGCGACCTCGTGGACCTCGTCACCCGCTGGGATGATGACCGGGTCCGGCGCGCCTCGTCGTTCCGCATCGTTAGCTATGACACGCCACGTGGATCTGCTGCCGCGTACTACCCCGAAACCAACCCGCTCGTTCCGCTGGACTCCACCGCCGTCGCAAGCAACTGCCCCACGTCGAAGTCCATCATCGTCTGCCTCGTCAGTGCCGGCGCCGACGATGCCCTCCAGGGCAGCTCCCCCCCTGAGCAGACAAGCCAGCCGCCGACCGGGTCCGACTGAAGTCACAAGCGCAGCCCCGAAGCCAACCACCTGTCTTGACGCACCTTCTGCAATCCCCGACGGGCTAGATGTACATAGACAGCTGGGCTGCACCGGAACCTGCTTCCGTTCGGCGGCACTGCATAACCCCTTGTCTTGGCGGGGACCGTCCCCATCCGGCTTGAAGGCCGTTCCCGGCAGATGAGGACAAGGGCGCGGCTGCCCGCTCATATCGAGTGGGCCGCGCGAAGTAAGCCACGACTACATCGAGCAGCGGGGGGCTGGTACGGCGTCGAGCCGATCTGCGCTGCGTTGAGCAGCACCGATCTGAGGGTTGTCCTCAGCAGTTCCAGGGCGGCCGGGGCCAGGCCGCGGTCAGCGCCGGTTAGCTCGGGCTAGCGGGATGAGGACCTGAAGGTCGTGACCTCCAAGGTCCACGGGAGAACAACGATGTCCACGAGATCCGTGGATGCGGGCGCAGCCCGCCCGAGACCCGGGGCTGCTGGGCGCTCCAGCGGTGGCCAGGCACACCACCAGCGGCCGGGTGAAGGAACCGATGTGTCCGGTAGCGAAACCTAGGCGACCACTTCGTAGCGCAAGCTCTCGATGATGCTCATGAACTCGCCGATCTCTTGAGCGGGGGCGCCGAGATAATACAGAGTCGCCTCAATCTCCATGTAGACGGCATCGAAGCCGTCCTTGTCGATGCTGAGGTGCTCATGCGCCACGGTCATGTCATGGCCGATGTAGCACTTCGGGCCCCCGGTGGCTTCTATAGACCAGGCGGTGACGAGGAATTTGTACCCAGCGGCGTTCGCTGAGTTGCCATGGTGCTCGTGGACCTTGTCGTTCGCGTTCACCTTGACGTTCATGAAGAGACGGTCGACGAGCACGTCAACAGCACCGGCGATGCCGTAGCAGCCGCCGAGACGCTCGTAGAGCGTCGCGTCGGACGGAAGCACGTGGGGCGCGGTCGACGGGTCGGCTTCTGGAGCGAGCCTTCGAGTGTCGGGCACATTGAGGGTCATGATGCTTTTCCTTCCATCGAATATGGGCCTGCGGCAGTGGCCCGCATGTCGTTGACCAAGTCGTGCAACTCGCTGCGTAGGGCAGCAAGAGCTTGGGGGACAGGCCCGTGGCGCACTCAACGGTCGTTTGAACTGTCGCTGCAGTTGTCTCCAATTCGACGCCGATCGGCGTCAGGTCGACGACCACCACCCGGCTGTCAATGGGGCTGCGTCGACGCACGATCAGGCCAGCGTGTTCCAACCGCTGCAGCAACGGTGCCATCGCGTGGGTGGGCAGGCCTAGACGCTGCGCGAGCACGCTGACAGTGCCGGCGCCGTGCTGCCACAGCGCCATCAGCGTCAGGTACTGGGGGTAGGTGATGCCCAGCTCACGCAGCAATGGACGGTAGGCGCGGGTTATGGCGTTGGCGGCAGCATAGAGCGCAAAGCAGAGCTGATCGTCGAGCCGCAGACGTGAATCGGTCATTGGCGCCACTCCTTGTCGAGTGACGAAGGTAACTCACGCGTGAGGTAATGGCCATCGCACCTTCAGCGCCTGTTGCGAGCCGCGTCACGTGGATCGCGGCTATGAGCCGCGGGGTCGCTACCAACAAGAAGCCGGGCAGGAAACCCTGGAGGGGTTCACTGACACCATCTCGCCCCAGGCGGTCCAGGTAACCGGTCCTTCCCTGCGACTGGTGGACTCGTCTGCTCCAGGTTCAGCCAGACGCCGAGACTCGTACCACCGTGCCGGCGTTGAGTGTGGGGTCGGCGGTGTGGGTGGTGACATACATCGCGCCGTCTGGTCCCTGAGCGATGCCACCAGGCAGGATGATCTGGCCGGGGGCGCCGAGGTGGGTGATAGCTGTGGGCTGTGCGAACGGAATCCGGACCAGGTCTCCCGGGGCGCCGTGGGTGGTCGCCCCGAACAGCTCTGTACCCCAGAAGTTACCGGCCCGGTCGAAGGTGCATGCCGAGATCGAGGTGAGCCCATGAGCCCACTCGTGGGCTGCGGTCAGGTAGTTCTCCCCCGCATTGGGGTCGATGCGGTAGACGTGGGACTGACCCCCGTTGGCGCCAAAGTTGGAGCCTAGGTCGAGCGTGCCGACGTAGAGCGCCCCGTCCGGTCCTTCTGTGACACACGTGGGGGTCGCGTCGCGGTGCGCAACGGTTGTTTCGTTGGGAATGTAGGCCAGCACGTGGTCGGTGCCGTCCTTACCTACCTCGCTGATCGTGTTGGCACCGGCATCAGCCACGAAGGTGCGGGTTCCGCCTTCACCTTTGGTCACCAGCAGGCCATAGGGGTTGGAATCCGGGAAGTCCGAGAACAGGCTCCGGTGCGCTGTCGTCCATTGATACTGCTGGCCACCCACGTCGCTCTTGTCGGTGGGGACACCGCTCGCTCCGTCGAGCCGGTAAAGATGCCCGAGTTGCCTAGCTGGGTCAAGGTTTCCAGTCCCGGCCTGGGACTCACTCATGATCATCTGAATCTGGCAGCCGTTGCGCTGGCCGTTGCTGTGACGCATGCAGCCGTTGCCGACCGCGCTGATCCCCTCCGGACCGAGCGCCTCCGGGCCGTGCTCACTGCCGCGCAACGAGGAGAAGGGAGTTACCCACTGCCGCGCAAAGGAGCCGTCGGCGTACTTGCCCACCTGCCCGGTCCGGTTCACTCCGTCCGGGCCACCCATCGCTTGGCCGGACTCGGCCACGTACATGCTGCCCTGGCCATCGAAGGCGATACCCCGCGCCGCGTTCAACCCGGACACGACCGGTGTCACGGTGATCGAGGGCGCCTGCGGCGCGGCGGATGCTGGG
The DNA here is from genome assembly GCA_043732645.1 of Frankiales bacterium. Taxonomy (GTDB): domain Bacteria; phylum Actinomycetota; class Actinomycetes; order Mycobacteriales; family SCTD01; genus RYN-111. The sequence continues at coordinate 180 of JAYTHM010000177.1, read as the reverse complement.
CCGGCCATGCTTGCGCTGACGATGACCGCGACGGCACAAAATAGCGGTTTGCGTTTGTCCATCATGCTTCCCCTAGGAAGTTTCGTCCGAGCGTTGAACGCGGGACAGTTGCAGAACTTACTCACAACGCTGGCCGTGTCAACGCCACGTGGCGCCGAGATCACGCCGTTGCAGCACGGC
>JAYTHM010000176.1:0-1731 GCA_043732645.1 Frankiales bacterium | reverse complement strand
GCAACGTCCGGTCCCGTCCAGGACAGCACGTGATGTTGGCTCAACGCAGATGAGGGTGTATTCGGGGTCTGAAGCCGCCGGTGTCGAGCAGTGATCTGAGGATGTAGTTGGTGAGGTTGCGGAAGCCCAGGGCGGTGCCGCGCAGGTGCTCGAGGTAGGGCGTTGATCGCCTTTGTCGGCCCGTTGGAGGTGCCGGGGCGGTCGAAGTAGGCCAGCACGTCACCGGCCCGGTGGCGCAGGGTGCGCCCGAGGGTGATGAGCTCGGTCAGGGCCGGTGGGACATCGAGGCTGAGGGCATCGACGACCGCGGCGAGGGCGGTCTTGCCGGCGGCTCGGTCGGGGTGTCGGTAGGCGGTGACGATGCGCTGGTAGATGCCCCTTGTGGCCTCGACCTGGACGTCCGCGTCGTCGGTGAACACCGCCGCCAACCGCAGGTTCTGGCGGTCGGTGAGCAGTTCGGCCTCGGTGCGCAGGACCCTGCGGATCCCGTAGAGCGGGTTCCAGGTACGACCCCGGTGCCCACACGTTTCTTGCTGCAGGCGTTGCCGGGTGCGGTCCAGGGGCCGTCCCCGGCCAGGGCCACGACGTGGACGGGGTCCATGACCGCGATCGAGTCGGCCAGCGTCCAGCAATGCCTCGGTGGCGGCCGAGGTGTCACCGGTGAACCGATCCATCGCGACGGTCTCGATGCCCGCCCGGAAGGCGGGGCTCTGCGCGGCCAGCCAGGTGGTGAAGACCGCCGTGGAACGCCCAGAGACCGTGTTCAGCAACCGGGCTGGTCCGGTGCCGTCACGGACGGGGGTGAGGTCGATGATGACGGTGACGAAGCGATCGCTGTGACGGGTGTGGCGCCAGCAGTGCTCGTCGACCCCCAGGACCCGCACCCCCTCCAGCCTCCCTGGGTCATCGTTCAGCAAGGCCCGGCCTGCTGCGACGACGACGTCGTTGACGGTGTGCCAGGACGCCCCCAGCCCGTCGGCGACCTGGGCGATGGAGAGCCGGTCGATGACCACCGACTTCAGTGCCCACGACACCGCCGACCTGCTCAGCTTCGACCGGGGCTCAGCAGGCGAGGTCGTGTCCTGGCGTCACACGTGCCCACAGCCAGGGCACCGGTAGCGGCGCGGTCACCTGCAGGAGCGTCGGGCGCCAGCCCACGGGCACGTGAGCCAACCGCCGGACGACGGTGTCGCGGGGCACGCCATACTCACCGCACCGGGTGCACCAGCAGGACCGCCCGATGACCCTCCTCGGGCTCCACCACCCGGCACGCCAGCACCGTGTGATCGGTGCCGACGTGCTGGCCGGTGACGCCCAGACCCAGCCGGTCCAGCGGGCAGAACGCGTCGAGATCGGGGCAGTCGAATGTAGGCTCAGCCGCGTCGAAGTTTTCCAGATGGGCAGTGTCAGAACTTCCGTCATCGGAGGACTTCGACCCCTACCCCTGCTCCGACGCGCGACTACGGGCTACACCCTGGTTTGCGAAGAGCCGTATTGGCTCATCGCAGATGAGGGTGTAGTTGGGGTCTGAAGCCTCCGGTGTCGAGCAGTGATCTGAGGATGTAGTTGGTGAGGTTGCGGAAGCCCAGGGCGGTGCCGCGGAGGTGCTCGAGGCGGCCGTTGATCGCCTCGGTCGGTCCGTTCGACGTGCCGGGTCGGTCGAAGTAGGCCAGGACGTCACCGGCTCGGCGGGTCAGGGTGCGCCCGAGGGTGATCAGCTCAGTGAGCGCG
>JAYTHM010000175.1:0-6035 GCA_043732645.1 Frankiales bacterium | reverse complement strand
TACGGCCTTCCGGCGGCAGTCGGCACCCTGGTGTTCGCGGCGTTCCTCGTGGCGATGACGACCGGCCGCTGGTTTGGCCCATTGCTGCTCGACCGCTTCGGGCGGGTACCCGTCGTGCGCGCGCTGACCGTGCTGAGCGTCGTGGGCCTGCTGGTGTTCGTGTTCTCCCCGGTGGCGCCGCTGGCGTTCGTTGGTGCGCTCCTGTGGGGGCTGGGGCGTCGCTCGGCTTCCCGGTCGGGATGAGCGCCGGCGCCGACGAGCCGGCGCTGGCCGCGGGACGGGTCAGCGTCATCGCCTCGATCGGCTACTGCGCGTTCCTCGGCGGGCCACCCCTGATCGGCTTCCTCGGGAACAGCTTCACGATTTTGCACGCACTGGTCGCGGTCGCGGTCCTGCTCGCCTTGGGCGCCGCGCTGGCGCCCGTCGTGCACGAGCCGAAGCCCTCGGGAGCTAGGTGATGCAGAGCTCGTTGCCCTCAGGGTCGCGCATCGTCACCTCGAAGTGGCCCTCGACCTCGCTGAGCTCGCGCAGCACGATCCCACCCGCTGCGAGCAGCTGGGCCACCTTGGCCCGCACGACGACCTGGCGATGCTCGACCAGCACCGACCGGCCGCCGCCGACCTGCACGTCCAGGTGCACCCGGTTCTTGACGGTCTTGGCCTCCGGCACCGGTTGGAACCAGATCGGCGGTCCCACCCCCAGCGGGTCCCGGATCCGGTCCACGCAGTCCCCGTCGCCGAGCTCGGCTTCGGGGACCCCCACCGACAGATACCACGCTCGCCAGGTCGCGGCACCGTCCGGAGGCGGCGCCGGCTCGTAGTCCAGGGCAAGGCACCAGAACGCCACCAGGCGCTCTGGGTCGGCGCAGTCGATCGCGATCTGCACGGGCACTCCCATGACCTGGGACGCTAGGGGCCATGCCGCTCCTTGTCCTCTTCCGGCACGCCAAGACCGAGCCCGCCCGGGCTGATGACCACTCCCGGGCGCTCGCGCCGCGAGGGCGAAGGGACGCCGCCGCCGCGCGCGAGTGGTTACGCGGCAGGCAGGTGTCACCCGACCTCGTCCTTGTCTCCACCGCCGAGAGGGCCCGCCAGACCTGGGCCTGTGTCGGGCTCCCGGCCGCGGTGTTCGACGAACGGCTCTACCTCGCCACCGACGACGAGCTGCTCGACATCGTCCGGCAGACCCCGGAGGACGTCGGGACGCTGGTGCTGGTGGGCCACAACCCCGGCCTCGAGCAGCTCGTCTGGGCTCTCGACGCCAGCCCGCCCGCGCGGGACCGGAGCAACCGGGGGCTGCCGACCTGCGCGTTGGCGGTCCTGGCGGTCGGCGGGTGGGCCGACCTCACGGGCGCCGTGCTGGAGGAGCTCGTCGTACCGAGGGGGTGACGGTGTTGAGGTGTGTCAGTCGAACCAGGGTGCGACCCAGGCGTCGGGGTCGCTGGTCAGCTGAGTGATGTGCTTCGGGACCTTGCCGGTGGCGATGTCGGCGAGCGTCACGTTGCCGAGGACCGCGCGCAGGGCGGCCCGGACGGCGACCCAGACCTGCATCAGGGGCTCGGCCGACCCGTGGTAGGCGACGTGCTCGGGACGTTCCCCGCGGACCAGCGCCATCGGTCCCTCGACGGCCCGGATGACGTCCGCGACCGAGATCTCGTCGGCCGGCCGGGACAGCCAGTAGCCGCCGTGGGCGCCCCTGCGGCTCTTGACGAGCCCTGACTGGCGCAGCTGGGACAAGATCGCTTCGAGGAACTTGGCAGGGATGTCCTGGGCGGTCGCGATCGACTCGCTGGTCACGGGGAACTCCGAGGAGGACGCCAGCTGAATGGCTGCGCGCACGGCGTAGTCGGCCTTGGCGGAGATGTGCACGCAGCAAGTCTGCCCTGCCGGTGCGTTGGCGCCGTTCTGTCGGAGTTGCGTGCGAGGATGACCACCTGCGGCACGACCGCTCAGAACCACCCCTCGAACCACCAGCAGAGCTCGGCCCGCCTTCCCCTCGGACCGCCCTGTCCCTCATCGGCGACCCTGGAGAGCCCCCGCATGTCTTCCGCGTCGAGCGACTCGTTCGTGCACCTGCACGTGCATACCGAGTACTCCATGCTCGATGGTGCGGCCCGCCTCGACGACCTGTTCAGGCGCACCCAGGAGCTCGGCATGCCGGCCATCGCGATGACCGACCACGGCAACGTGTTCGGGGCCTATGACTTCTGGAAGAAGTCCAAGGCCTATGGCATCAAGCCGATCATCGGGAGCGAGATGTATGTCGCTCCGGGGTCCCGCTTCGACAAGACCCGGCACCGCTGGGGCACCGGCGGCGAGGACGACATCTCCGGCGGCGGCGCCTATACCCACATGACGATGCTCTCCACCAGCCAGAAGGGGATGCATGCGCTGTTCCGGCTGTCCTCGCTGGCCTCGCTGGAGGGCTTCTACTACAAGCCCCGCGTCGACAAGGAGCTGCTCGCCGAGCACGCGGTGGACATGATCGGCACGACCGGCTGCCCATCTGGGGAGATCCAGACTTACCTGCGCATGGGGGAGTACGAGAGGGCCAAGCGGTCCGCCGGAGAGTTCCGTGACATCTTCGGCGCGGACAACTTCTACTGCGAGCTGATGGACCACGGGCTCGAGATCGAGCGCAGGCCGCAGAAGGACCTGATCCGGCTCGCCAAGCAGATGGGCATCCCGTTCATCGCCACGAACGACCTGCACTACGTCGACGAGGCCGACGCCAAGGCGCACGAGGTCCTGCTGTGCGTGCAGTCCGGCAAGACGATGGCCGACCCCAACCGCTTCAAGTTCGACGCCCACGACTTCTATGTGAAGTCGCCAGCTGAGATGCGGCACCTGTGGCGCGAGTTCCCCGAGGCGTGCGATAACACCCTGCTGATCGCCGAGCGCTGCGAGACCACGTTCAACGAGGGCGCCGACCTGATGCCCCGTGTCGAGGTGCCGGAGGGCTGGACCGAGCAGACCTGGCTGCGTCACCTCGTCCACGAAGGCCTGCGGGAGCGCTTCGGCGGGCTGGTCCCTGAGGGTCACGCGGTGCAGGCCGACTACGAGGTCGACGTCATCTGCAACATGGGCTTCCCCGGCTACTTCCTCGTCACCGCCGACCTGTGTCGGTATGCGAAGGAAAGCGGTATCCGGGTTGGACCCGGTCGTGGCTCGGCGGCCGGCTCGCTCGTCGCCTACGCGCTGAAGATCACCGAACTCGACCCGGTTAAGCACAAACTGCTCTTCGAGCGGTTCCTCAACCCCGACCGCATCTCGATGCCCGACATCGACCTCGACTTCGACGAGCGCCGGCGCGGCGACATGATTCGCTATGCCACCGAGAAGTATGGCGAGGAGCGCGTCTCGCAGATCATCACCTACGGCACGATCAAGGCCAAGCAGGCCGTCAAAGACGCCTCGCGTGTGCTGGGCTACCCGTTCGCGACCGGCGACAAGATCACCAAAGCGATGCCCGCACCCGTCATGGGCAAGGACGTCCCGCTCTCGGGCATCTTCGACCCCAGCCACAAGCGGTACGGCGAAGCGGGCGAGTTTCGCGCCCTGTACGAGTCCGACCCGGACGCGAAGGCCGTCGTCGACACCGCCCTCGGCCTCGAGGGCCTCAAGCGGCAGTGGGGGGTGCACGCCGCTGGCGTGATCCTGTGCCGCGAGCCGCTGCTCGACGTCATCCCGATCCACCGCCGCGAGGCTGACGGCGCGATCATCACCCAGTTCGACATGGGCGCGTGCGAGACGCTCGGCCTGCTGAAGATGGACTTCCTGGGGCTGCGCAACCTCACCGTGCTCGACGACTGCCTCAAGCACATCGAGGTCAACCGGTGCGAGACGGTCGTGCTCGAGACGATCGACGAGATGGTCCCCGACGGCCCGACGTACGAGCTGCTGTCCCGGGGCGACACCCTCGGGGTGTTCCAGCTGGACGGTGGCCCGATGCGCGCCCTGCTGCGTTCGATGCAGCCCGACTCCTTCGAGACCATCTCGGCCGTACTCGCGCTCTACCGGCCGGGTCCGATGGGTGCCAACGCCCACAACGACTACGCCGACCGCAAGACCGGTCGCAAGCCGGTCGTCGCGATCCACCCCGAGCTCGAGAAGCCGCTCGAGGACATCCTAGGCGACACCTACGGGTTGATCGTCTACCAGGAGCAGGTCATGGCGATCGCCCAGCGCCTGGCCGGCTACACCCTCGGAGCCGCCGACCTGCTGCGTCGCGCGATGAGCAAGAAGAAGAAGGAGATCCTCGACGAGGAGTACATCCCGTTCTCTGAGGGGATGAAGGCCAACGGCTACTCCGAGCACGCGATCAAGACGCTGTGGGAGATCCTGGTCCCGTTCTCGGACTACGCCTTCAACCGGGCCCACACCGCCGGCTACGGGCTGGTGTCGTTCTGGACGGCCTACCTCAAGGCCAACTACCCCTCGGAGTACATGGCGGCGCTGCTCACCTCGGTCAAGGACGACAAGGACAAGAGCGCTTTGTACTTGGCGGAGTGCCGCCGGATGGGCATCAAGGTGCTGCCCCCCGACGTCAACGACTCCGACTCCGACTTCACCCCTGGAGGCACCGACATCCGCTTCGGCCTGTCGGCGATCCGCAACGTCGGCACCAACGTGGTGGCCTCGATCGTCGCGACCCGCACCGCCAAGGGCCGCTTCGGCGACTTCTCCGACTATCTCAAGAAGGTCGAAGCGGTCGGGGTCAACAAGAAGACCGTGGAGTCGCTCATCAAGGCCGGTGCCTTCGACTCTCTCGGCCATACCCGCAAGGGACTGCACCAGGTGCATGCCGAGGCGATCGACGCGTGCCTCGACACCAAGAAGGCCGAGGCGATCGGGCAGTACGACCTCTTCAGCGGAGCTGATGATGTCGGGGGCGGTGGCATGGGCGACGACGGTGTCGAGGACAGCGGTGGCGGCGTCTTCGACGTGCGGATCCCGGTGGGGGAGTGGGAGAAGGCGGTCCTGCTCGCCTACGAGCGCGAGATGCTCGGGCTGTATGTGTCGGACCACCCGCTGTTCGGTGTCGAGCACGTCATCGCGGGTGCCGTTGACTGCCCCGTGTCCGGGCTGGTCGACCTCGCGGACGGGGCCTCTGTGGTGGTCGGCGGGATCTTGTCGTCGGTCGCCCGCAAGGTCACCAAGCAGGGCAATGCCTGGGCTGCGGTGCAGCTCGAGGACCTCGAGGGCGCCGTTGAGGTGATGTTCTTCCCGGCGACCTACCAGTCGGCGGCGGTGCACCTCGTCGAGGACGCGGTGGTCCTGATCCGCGGACGGGTCGACAAGCGGGACGAGACCCCGAAGCTGATCGCCTCCGACATCACCGTCCCCGATCTGTCCGTAGGCCCCCGCGGACCGGTCACGGTGTCGATGCCGACCCCCAAGTGCACCCCCCCGGTGGTCGAGCGCCTCAAGGAGGTCCTGAGCGCCCACCCGGGTACGACGGAGGTGCGGCTGCAACTCGTCAACGGCGCCAAGACGACTGTCGTGCGCCTCGATGACCGCCTTCGCGTAACGGCCACCGCGTCTTTCTTCGCTGACCTCAAGGCCCTGCTCGGCCCTGGCTGCTTGCCGCTCGGTCCCTGAGGCAGGGCTGGCGGGCACTTTGGTGTTGCGGCAGTTGGTGGAGGAGTTCGCCCGGATGCAGCTTGGGTGTGAGCGCCGGTTCGTCCTTGATGAGTTGGCCTTGTTGCTGGGGCAGTCGTCGCAGAGCATGCAGAACCTGCTCCAGGACTGCGAGCACATCTGTGAGCACCCGAAGTTCGTTGAGCTCGTCAAGAGCGGGGCGTGGTGACTCCAGATGTCTTGACACGGGTAGTCGGTGAGGGGGCTACTTCGCTGTATTGACGGGGCTTTTTGGGGGTGTTGGTGGTTGGCGTGCCGCACCGGGTCTGAGGTCATTGTTGTGTGGTCAGCACAGGGGGCAAGCAGGGTCGGGTGCACCAGCCTGTTTTGCCGTTGGTCCCTGCTGAGAGCTGCCCGGTCGGGCCGTCGGCGGCGTTGTTGGAGGACGCCGATGGT
>JAYTHM010000174.1:0-6037 GCA_043732645.1 Frankiales bacterium | reverse complement strand
GGCCGGTGTCGGACCCGGAGCGGATCGACCGGGACACGGTGTGGAACGCCAAGCTCGCCGCGCTCGAGCTGATGTGGCCCGGTCACCGGACCGGGGCGTTGGCGGAGTTCCGGGTGGCCAGCGGGGAGGCGCTCGAGCGGTTCGCGCTGTTTTGCACGTTGGCCGAGATCCACGGTCGGGACTGGACGCGGTGGCCGGCGGAGCTCGCCCGGCCATCGGAGGGCCAGCTGGTGGCGCACGAGCAGCGGGTGAGCTTCTGGTGCTGGGTGCAGCTGCTGGTCGACGAGCAGCTCGCGGGCGTCGGTGAGGGCCTCGCGCTGGGCGTGCTGCACGACCTCGCGGTCGGGGTGGACGCGGGCGGGGCCGACGCCTGGGCGCTGCAGGACGCGCTGGCGCTGGGCACGTCCGTAGGGGCTCCGCCGGACTCCTTCAACCAGAAGGGCCAGGACTGGGGACTGCCGCCGTGGCGGCCCGACCGGCTTCGGGAGGCGGCGTACCTGCCCTTCCGGCAGATGGTGCGGGGGGTGCTGCGGCATGCCGGTGGGATCCGGGTGGACCATGTGATGGGTCTGTCGCGGCTGTGGTGGGTCCCGGCGGGGTGCGACGCCTCGGAGGGGACCTATGTGTCCTACGACGCCGAGGCGCTGCTCGGGATCCTGGCCCTGGAAGCGCACCGCGCCGGTGCGATCGTCGTGGGGGAGGACCTCGGGACCGTGCAGCCGTCGGTACGGACGCTGCTCGACGGCAGCGGGGTGCTCGGCAGCGCGGTGCTCTGGTTCCAGACGGGCGACGACGGACAGTTCCTGCCACCGCCCACCTGGCGCCGCGAAGCCCTGGCGTCCGTCACGACCCACGACCTGCCGACCGCGGCAGGCTGGTGGGCGGAGCAGCACATCCGGGTGCGCGCCGAGCTCGGGCAGCTCGGGCACTCCGTCGAGCAGGAGCAGGAGCGGGTCCGCAAGGACCGTGACCTGCTGCTCGCGATGCTGCGCCACCAGGGCCTGCTGGGTGCGGCCGAGCCCACCGGGGCCCAGGTCGTGGACGCGTTGCACGCCGCGCTGGTGGCCTCGCCCTGCCGGGTCGTGCTCGCCGCGTACGGCGATGCCGTCGGTGACCAGCGCCAGCCCAACCTGCCCGGCACCGTGGACGCCTACCCCAACTGGCGGCTGCCGGTGGCCGACGGAACGGGCCGCCCGCTGGGGCTACAGGAGCTGCTCGCGCACCCGGGAGTGCGCCGGCTCACGGCCATGCTTCAGCAGGTGCGCTGAGCGGTTCGCTACCGTGGTCTGGATCGCCTTCGAGGGCGCCTGACCACAGATGAGGGAGCACGTGAGCCGCGCTCCGAGCCGTGCCGCCACTGCGGGCCTGACCCGGCTCGCCACTGCCACTGCCACTGCCACTGCCACTGTCACGATTGCCTTGACTCTGGTGATGACGGCGGCCCCCGCGTTCGCAGAGAACCCGCTGGGCCACTCCGAGGGAGCCGACCCGGGCAAGAGCATCGGCACCGCAGCAGCCCTGCTCCTTTACGTCGGCCTCCCGCTGCTGTCGCTCGCGCTGATCGCGACCGTCGTGCTCCTGCCGGGCGTGCGGGCCCACCGCTACCGCCCGTCGAAGGGCTGGAACGCCTCGCCGGTGTGGTTTGCCGGCCCTCCCGAGCCGGTCGCCGCCGTCCAGGCTGCTGAGCTCGGTGACGTCGTGAGGGGTGGATCAAGTGGCGGCTGGTAGCACGGGAAGCACGGTGGAGCAGGGCGGTGACGACGCCAGCCGGACGGTCATGAAGGGCAGCAGGAGCGAGGGGTTGTCGGTCGCCCAGCAGGAGCGCATCGAGCACGCCGTCTCCACCTGCCGGGCGCAGAACGGCCTGGACGTGTCGGTCTTGGTGGGTGACCTCGTCCTTGACGACCTGGCCGGCTTCCGGGCCGGTGCCGAGACCCTGCACGCCGCGCTCGGCGAACGTTCGCACTCTGCGGTGCTGCTCGTCGTGGCCCCCGGCCAGCGCCGAGTCGAGGTCGTGACCGGCCCCGCGGCCCGCCGCCGGGTCCCGGACCGCGTCGCGGCGCTGGCCGTCCTGTCCATGACGACGTCCTTCGCTGGTGGAGACCTCGCCGGTGGCGTCCTGGACGGTCTGCGGCAGATCTCCCAGGCGGCCGGTCCCGGCCCGGCCTTCGAGCTGCCGGCGGCAGCCCCGGGCACCGAGGTCGCGACCCACCACTGAGCACCCCCTGCGGGGGTCAGCCTTCGGCGGCGTCCCGGGCGCGTGCCCGCAGGGCCCGTACCATCCCGTCGCGACCTTCGAGCAACAGCCGCGCCAGTGCCGGCGGCACCTCGTTTGCCGCCAGGTAGGTGTCGGTGCGCTCCACCACGGCCGGGGACACCAGCAGCGTCGGGTACAGCCCGATGACGGCGTTCTGGGCCATCTCCGTGGTGCGGGTCGCCCACAGGGCAGCGAGGCTCGCGAAGTACGGCTCGACGTAGGGCTCGAGCAGGGCGACCTGCTCGGCGTTCTGGAAACCGCCGATGATGGCAGCCTGGACGGCGTTGGGCAGGTCGTCACGGTCGACGACCGACGCCCACGCCTGCGCCTTGGCCTCGGCGGTGGGGCGGGCGGCCGAGCAGGACGCGGCGTACCGCTGGCCAGCGGCGGTGGGGTCGGCGGCGACCTCGGCGTCGATCTCGGCGGTCCCGGCCCGGCCGACGGTCACTAGCCGGTGCAGGAAGTGCCAGCGCAGCTCGGTGTCGACGCTGAGGCCGTCCAGGGAGGCGGTGCCGGCGAGCAGGCCAGCCAGCAGGTCCAGCTGCTCGTCGGTCGACGCCAGCGAGCCCAGCGAGCGGGCCCAGGCGAGCTGAAGGTCGCTGCCCGGCTCGGCGCAGCGGGTCGCGGTGAGCGCAGCGGCCGCGAGGTCGGACCGGCCGGTCGGCGCCCACGCCGGGTCGGCGAACAGCGTCAGCGCGATCTGGGCCTGGCGCAGCAGCGACTGCACGACGCCGATGTCGCTCTCGCCGCCGATGCCGCGCTGGACCAGCGCGACGTAGTCACGGGCCGGCATCTCCGCGTCGCGGGTCATGTCCCACGCAGCCGCCCAGCACAGGGCTCGGGGCAGCGACTCGGCGAAGTCGCCGACGTGCGCGATGAGGGTGCTCAAGGAGGTCTCGTCGAGGCGGATCTTGGCGAAGGCCAGGTCGTCGTCGTTGACGAGCACCAGGGCGGGCTGCGCGAGCCCGAGCAGCGCGGGCACGTCGGTCTTGGCGCCGACGACGTCGAGCTCCTCGCGATGGGTGCGCACCAGCTTGCCGTCGACCAGGTCGTAGAAGCCGACGGCGACGCGGTGCGAGCGCAGCGTCGGCCACTCCGCCGGGGCCTCCTGCAGGATCGAGAAGGCCGACAGGGTGCCGTCGGGGGCGGTCTCGAACGAGGCGCGCAGGGTGTTGCAGCCGGCGGTCTCGAGCCATTCGGTCGACCAGCTCGACAGGTCGCGACCGCTCGCGGCCTCGAGCTCGACCAGCAGGTCGCGCAGCTCGGTGTTGGCGAACTCGTGCTTGACGAAGTAGGCCCGGATACCGGAAAGGAACGCGTCCCGGCCGACCCACGCGACGAGCTGCTTGAGCACCGACGCGCCCTTGGCGTAGGTGATCCCATCGAAGTTGACCTTGACGGCCTCCATGTCCGGGGTGTCCGCGGCGATGGGGTGCGTCGACGGCAGCTGGTCCTGGCGGTACGCCCACGTCTTCTCGCTGTTGGCAAAGGTCGTCCAGGCGTTGGTCCAGCGGGTCGCCTCGACCTGGCACAACACCGACATGTACGTCGCGAAGCTCTCGTTGAGCCAGAGGTCATTCCACCAGCGCATCGTCACGAGGTCGCCAAACCACATGTGGGCCATCTCGTGCAGCACGGTCTCGGCGCGCCGCTCGTAGGCCGCGTCGGTCACCTTGGACCGGAAGACGTAGTCCTCGAGGAAGGTCACCGCCCCGGCGTTTTCCATCGCGCCGGCGTTGAACTCCGGGACGAACAGCTGGTCGTACTTTCCGAACGGGTAGCGGTAGTTGAAGATCTGGTGGAAGAAGTCGAAGCCCTGCCGGGTGACGGTGAACAGCTCCTCGGCGTCAAGGTGCTGCGCGAGCGACGCGCGGCAGTAGAGCCCCAGGTCGATCCCGTCGTGGTGGTCATGAACGTGGTGGTACGGCCCGGCGATGAGGGCGGTGATGTAGGTCGACATCCGCGGCGTCGGGGCGAAGTGCCAGGTGCCCGGCTGACCCTCGACAGGCCCGTCCGACACGGCGCTGTTGCTGATGACCACCCAGTCGCCGGGCGCCCGGACAACGAAGCAGAACGCCGCCTTGAGGTCGGGCTGGTCGAAGCAGGCGTACATCCGGTGCGCCTCGAAGGTCTCGAACTGGGTGTAGAGGTAGATGCCGCCGTCGACCGGGTCGACGAAGCGGTGCAGGCCCTCGCCGGTGCGCATATAGGCCATCTCGGCCTCGACGACGAGCTCGTTGTCGAGCTCGAGGTCGGTGAGCTGCAGCCGGTTGCCGTCGAAGTCGGTGACGGCCCTGCCGTTGAGGGTGGCAGCCAGCAGCGTCGGGGCGGTCAGGTCCAGGTGCGTGCTGGCCCCGACCTCGGAGCAGGAGAAGCGGACGACGGTCCGCGACCGGAAGCTCGTCTCGCCCGGCTTGTCACCGGAACCGTCGGTGAGGTCGAGCTCCACGTCGTACGACGCCACGGTGAGTAGCCCGGCCCGGGTGCGGGCCTCATCGCGGTGCAGGTTGTTCTCGCTCACGTACCTGGCCTTTCGTAGGTTGGTCGACGGTCACTCTTTCACGCGGCGGCTTCGGGTGGGCAGTCCGAACACCTGACCGCCGGTCGGTAGGAACGGTGAGAAGCAGCAGCAGCGTCCAGACCCCGTACGCGTTCTCGCCGAGGATGACGCCAAGCCCCCGGGTGAGGTGGTGGCCGACGTGCTGGCCAACGTTGAGGTTGACCCCCGAGGCGAACAACGCGACCGTTGCCGCCGCGAGCAGCAGCAGGGCAGCAGCGCGCCGGCGGACCGTGATGTCTTGCGCCTTTACCCCGGCCAGGCCGGTGTCGACGATGACCACGAGGGCCGGGACGAGCCAGATCAGGTGGTGCACCCAGGTGATCGGGCTGACCAGCCCGGCCGTCAGGCCGACGAGCGCGTAGGCCGCGAGGTCGTCGCCGCGCCGCCACGCCCTGCGGGCCCGCGATAAGCCGAGCGGCAGCACGATCGCGACGGCCAGCAGCCAAGGGCCGGTCGGCAGATGCTGGCTGTCTGACAGGCGGGCCAGCACGCCACCGATCGACTGGTTGGCCGCGTCGTCGTGGTGGCCGATCCGGGAGGAGTCGAACAGCGCGCTCGTCCAGTAGGTCCACGAGGTGCCGGGTACGACGACCGCGGTGGCCAGGGTTGCCGCGGCGGCAGCAAGGACCCCGTTGCGGGCGGCCCGGCGCTCGCCAACGAGCAGCAGGAACACCACGAACAGCCCCGGTGTGAGCTTGATCGCGGTCGCGAGGCCGGCGCCGACCCCGGCCCACCGGGACCCGCGACGCAGGGCGACGAGGTCGGCCAGCACGAGCACGGCCAGGAACAGGTTGACCTGGCCGAACCCGAGGGTGTCGCGCAGCGGCTGCAGCAGCATCGCCACCGGGAGGGCGAACGCGGTCGTGAGCAGTGCGCCGTACCGGGCCGCGAGCCGGCTGCCGCAGACGCACATGCGCGTCACGACGGCGGCCGCGACGGCGATGAGGGAGGCGTTCGCCACGATGACGACCACCCGGGGCACCAGCGTCATCGGCACCATGAGCAGCGCCGCGAACGGCGGGTAGGTGAAGCCGAGGTGGCGGTTGCCGATGCCGTAGGCGTAGAGGTCCCCGCCATCGGCCCAGGAGGTCACCGCTCCGACGTACACGCGGATGTCAAAGTTGCGGTGGTTGACGGCCAAGTGCATGGTCAGGGCAACCGCCACGCAGGTGACCAGCAGCAGCGCAAACAGGCGCTCTAGGTCCCTGCGCCGCACCTGT
>JAYTHM010000173.1:0-1733 GCA_043732645.1 Frankiales bacterium | reverse complement strand
GGCTCCTGCGTGGTGCCGAACCACACGTTGACCCCTCCGATCGAGAGGGTGCCCGACCGGTCGTACTGCCGCCCGCTCACCGAGGTGGTCGAGTCGAGCACCACTTTGGACCACGGTCCGCGGCACGCCGCAGGCGGGATGAGCGTGCCGGAGTAGTTCTGTGGGCTGCCGGTCGGCGAGTTCGACATGAAGTGCTCAGCCAGTGTGACGGTGCAGTGAGGCGCGTTCGGGCGGGTGACCGGCGGCGCCGCCGACACCGGATTGTCCGACCCGTTCTCGAGGTAGCCGGCGGCGTGGGCCGGACCGGTGGCCAGCAGGGTGAGCGCTATCGCGCAAGCCAGTACGAGCAGGAAGATGAGCGCGCGCCTTGGCGCGCGGCTTACAGGCGAGAACACGGGCGAGGCTCCGTTCGAGAGCAGCACGGTGTGACATCCAGACCAGTTCCTCGCACCGTAGCGCAGATGGTTACGCATGGAAACGGTGTCATTCTGAGCTCGGGAGCCGTAAATGTCCGCGCGGCATCCCCCTTGGTCGCAGAAATGGCAACGCTCGTCCGCTGTGCCCTTGACCGCCTGGGCTACCGGGCGCACGAGCGAGAATGGGGGCTCTTCGCGTTTGAGGGTGTAGGTCTGGGCGCGTCGAGGTCGGGATGAGGGTCGAGGTCCTCCGATGATGGTGGTTCTGACGCCGTCCATCTGGAAGACCTCGACGTGGCTGAGCCTACTTTCGACTGTCCTGATCTTGATGAGTTCTGCCTTCTCGACCGGCTGGGGTTGACCGTGACCGGCCAACACGTGGGCGTCGATCACACGGTGCTGGCGTGCCGGGTGGTGGAGCCCGACGAGGTCACTGAGCGGTCCTGCTGGTGTGCGCGGTGCGGCGGAGCTGGGTGCGCCCCGCGACACGGTGCTGCGCCGGCTGGCGCGCGTCCCGGTGGGGTGGCGGCCCACGGTCCTGGACGTGACGGTGCGCCGCTACCGCTGTCCTGGGTGTGGGCACGTGTGGCGTCAGAACACCACCGCCGCTGCGGCGCCGAGGGCGAAGCTGACCCGTGGCGGCGGTGCTCTGGGCGCTGAAGTCGGTGGTCATCGACCGCCTGTCGATCGCCCGGGTCGCCGGTAGTCTGCGATCGTCGTGGCATGCCGTCAACGGCGCCGTCCTGGACGCTGGCCCAGCCCTGTTGAGCGACGATCCGACACGCCTGGACGGGGTGCGGGTCCTGGGGATCGTTGAGCACTGCTGGCGCCACCCCCGGGCCGGGCCCGGCTCGGTTGAGCGGTTTGTCGGCTCATCGCAGATGAGGGTGTAGTCGGGGTCTGAAGCCGCCGGTGTCGAGCAGTGATCTGGTGATGTAGTTGGTGAGGTTGCGGAAGCCGAGGGCGGTGCCGCGGAGGTGTTCAAGGCGTCCGTTGATCGCTTCCGTGGGTCCATTCGACGTGCCGGGACGGTCGAAGTAGGCCAGGACGTCACCGGCCCGACGCCGCAGGGTCCGACCAAGGGTGATGAGCTCGGTCAGGGCTGGCGGGACATTGTGGCTGAGGGCGTCGATCACCGTGACGAGGGCGGTCTTGCCGGCGGCCCGGTCGGTGTGGCGGTAGGCGGTGACGATGCGCTGGTAGATGCCCCAGGTGGCTTCGACCTGGACGTGGGCCTCGACCGCGAAGACGGTGGTGAGCCGGTCGCGTTGTCGGTCGGTGAGCAGGCCGGCCCCGGTGCGCAGGACCCTGCGGATG
>JAYTHM010000172.1:0-6042 GCA_043732645.1 Frankiales bacterium | reverse complement strand
GCAGCCGCCCCTCTGCCTGACCGGTGACCCCGGCCGGGCAGCCGAGCGCACGAGGAGCACCGCGTGACCCCCCCCGCCACCCCCCTGGTCCAGCTACTGACGCCCGAGGGCGAGCGCGTGCACCACCCCGACTATGACGTTGACCTGACCGACGAGCAGTACCGCGACCTCTACCGCGACCTCGTCCTGGTCCGTCGGATCGACGTCGAGGCGACGGCCCTGCAACGGCAGGGTGAGCTTGGGCTGTGGGCCGCGCTGCTCGGCCAGGAGGCCGCGCAGGTCGGATCGGCGCGGGCGCTGAAGCCGCAGGACTTCGCGTTCCCGACGTACCGGGAGCACGGGGTTGCCTGGTGCCGCGACGTGGACCCGGTGCACCTGCTGAGCCTGTTCCGGGGGACCAGCCACGGGGCGTGGGACCCGAATGACAAGCGGATCGCGCTATACACGATCGTCATCGGCTCGCAGACCCTGCACGCCACCGGCTACGCGATGGGGGTCGTCAAGGACGGTGCGGTGGGCGACGCCACCACCGGCGAGGCGGTCATCGCCTACTTCGGCGACGGGGCATCCTCCCAGGGCGATGTCAACGAGGCGTTCGTATGGGCCTCGGCGTACAACGCCCCGATCGTCTTCTTCTGCCAGAACAACCAGTGGGGCATCTCGACGCCGACCTCGACGCAGAGCCGCATCCCGCTCTACAAGCGGGCCGAGGGCTTCGGCTTCCCGGGGGTGCGGGTCGACGGCAACGACGTGCTCGCCTCGTACGCAGTGACCTGTGCCGCCCTCGACCACGCACGGACGGGGCAGGGCCCGACGCTGGTGGAGGCGTTCACCTACCGGATGGGGGCGCACACCACCTCCGACGACCCGACCCGCTACCGGCTGAGCTCCGAGCTCGAGGCCTGGAAGCTCAAGGACCCGCTCGAGCGGATGCGGTCGTTCCTGTTCAAGCAGCAACTCGCTGACGCGTCATACCTGGAGAAGATCGCGGCCGAGTCCGACGAGCTGGCGGCCCGGATCCGCAAGGCCTGCCTGGAGATGCCGGACCCTGCGCCCTCGGTGATGTTCGACCAGGTGTACGCCGAGATGACGCCCCCGCTCCGCGAACAGGCGGCACAGTTCGAGGCCTACCATGCGGGCTTCGCATCGGAAGGGGCGCACTGATGGTCCAGCTGACGATGGCCAGGGCCCTGAACGAGGGCCTGCGAGCGGCGATGGAGCGCGACCCCAAGGTGCTGCTGATGGGCGAGGACATCGGCAAGCTCGGCGGCGTCTTCCGGGTGACCGACGGGCTGCAGAAGGACTTCGGCGAGGCCCGCGTCTTCGACACCCCGCTTGCAGAGTCCGGGATCGTCGGGACCGCGATCGGGCTGGCAATGCGCGGCTACCGGCCGGTCTGCGAGATCCAGTTCGACGGCTTCGTCTACCCGGCGTACGACCAGATCGTGTCCCAGCTGGCGAAGATGCACGCCCGCTCACGGGGGCTGGTGAAGATGCCGGTCGTGATCCGGATCCCGTTCGGCGGCGGGATCGGTGCGGTCGAGCACCACAGCGAGTCACCCGAGGCCTACTTCGCCCACACCGCCGGGCTCAAGGTGATGGCCTGTTCCAACCCGGTCGACGCGCACGCGATGATCCAGCAGGTGATCGCGCTCGACGACCCAGTGATCTTCTTCGAGCCCAAGCGGCGCTACTGGGAGAAGGCCGAGGTCGACACCGCGGCCGAGCACTATCCCTTGGAGCGGGCCCGCGTCGTGCTGCCCGGCGACGACCTCACCCTGATCGCCTACGGGCCGATGGTGAAGACCTGCCTCGATGTTGCGTCGGCGGCGCGGGAGGAGGGCCGGTCCTTGGAGGTCGTCGACCTCAGGTCCCTGTCCCCGCTGGACTTCCCGACCGTTTTCGCCTCCGTGCGCAAGACCCGCCGGGCCGTCGTCGTGCACGAGGCGTCCTCGTTCGTCGGCCTTGGCGCCGAGGTCGCGGCGCGCCTGTCCGAGGAGCTCTACTTCGAGATGGAGGCCCCCGTGCTCCGTGTTACCGGCTATGACGTCCCCTACCCGGCGTCCCGGGTCGAGGAGGACTTTCTGCCCGACCTCGACCGGGTCCTGCACGCCGTCGACCGATCGCTGGCGTTCTGATGTCCCGGGTGCGCGAGTTCGCCCTCCCCGACCTGGGCGAGGGGCTGACGGAGGGCGAGATCCTTCAGTGGCTCGTCGCGGTCGGAGACACCGTCGTGCTCAACCAGCCGATCGTCGAGGTCGAGACCGCCAAGGCCGCCGTGGAGGTCCCGTCCCCGTACGCCGGAGTCGTCGTGAGCCTCCACCACGACGCGGGCACGACGGTCGACGTCGGCTCCGTCATCATCAGCGTCGACACCGACCCGACGGCCGGCGCTCTGCCCGAACCCGCTGCCGCGCCTGCTGGGGCTGCTGGGGCTGCTGACCTGGCGCCGCCGGCGCGGGAGTCGACCCCCTCGGCGGCCGGCGCCCGCATCGGGGAGGTCGGCACGAACGGCCGGACCGCCAACCTCGTCGGCTACGGCCCCAAGTCGGTGACAGCCACTCGCCGTCTGCGGCTCGACCAGCCGTCGGTGGCGACCCCGCCGGTCGTGGCCGACCCTCCGCCGGCCACCGCCGCGCGCGTCTCCGCCGCCGCCGTCGGTCAGGCGGCCGCGCAGTCCGCCGGGGCCGACACCGTGCTCGCCAAGCCACCGGTGCGCAAGCTCGCCAAGGAGCTCGGGCTCGACCTTGCGACCCTGGTCGGGACGGGACCGGCCGGCACGGTCTCGCGCGCTGACGTTGAAGCGGCCGCCGAGCGCGTGGCGCTGCCGCTGGCCTCGGGCCCCGGCCCCCGTGAGCGCCGGATCCCGGTCAAGGGGGTCCGCAAGGTGATGGCGCAGGCGATGGCTCACAGCGCGTTCACCGCCCCGCATGTCACGGAGTTCGTGACCGTCGACGTGACGTCCACGATGGACCTCGTCACCCGGCTGCGGGCGCTCCCGGAGTTCGCCGACGTCAAGGTCACCCCGCTCCTGATGGTGGCGAAGGCTGTGCTGCTGGCCGTGAAACGGCATCCAGGGGTCAACAGCACCTTCACCGATGAGGCCATCATCGAGAAGGACTACGTCCACCTCGGGATCGCCGCGGCCACGCCCCGCGGGCTCGTCGTACCCAACATCAAAGATGCCGACCAGCTCTCCCTGGTTGAGCTGGCGCTGGCCCTGCAGGGGCTTGTCGAGACGGCCCGGGCCGGCCGCACGACGCCGGCCGACATGGCGAACGGGACGATTACCATCACCAACGTAGGCGTCTTCGGGATCGACACCGGGACCCCGATCATCAACCCGGGCGAGTCCGCGATCGTGTGCTTCGGGGCGGTCCGGCCGACCCCGTGGGTCGTGGACGGCGAGGTCGTCATACGGCAGGTCACGCAACTCGCGCTGTCCTTCGACCACCGCCACGTCGATGGCCAGCTCGGGTCGCTCTTCCTGGCCGATATCGCCCGCGTGCTGGCCGATCCGATGACCGCCCTCGCCTGGTCCTGACAGCGCTCGGCGGCATGACGACACGACAGGCGAGGGTCCGCGCGCCCGAGCTCACGGGGCTGGGCGGCTGGCTCAACACCGGCGGCCAGGTGCTGACCCTCCAGGACTTCCGGGGGTCGTTCCTGCTGCTTGATTTCTGGACGTTCTGCTGCGTCAACTGCCTGCACGTCCTCGCTGAGCTGCGCCCCCTGGAGGAGAGGTTCGGGGACGTGCTGACGGTCGTGGGGGTGCACTCGCCGAAGTTCGCGCACGAGGCGGAGCACGCCAACGTGGTCGCGGCGGTCCAGCGCTACGAGGTGCACCACCCCGTCCTGGACGACCCGGAACTGAGCACCTGGAAGCAGTACGCCGTCCGGGCCTGGCCAACGCTCGTCCTCGTCGATCCGGAGGGTTACGTCGTCCACGTCGCCTCGGGCGAGGGTCACGCAGAGGGGCTGGGCCTGCTGCTCGAGAAGCTCACGCACGAGCACGACACCAAGGGAACCCTCAAGCGGGGTGACGGGCCGTACGTCCCGCCGCCACTGGCCGCGGGCGAGCTGGCCTTCCCGAGCAAGGCGCTGCGGCTCCCCGACGGCACGGTGCTGGTCAGCGACAGTGCCCACCACAGCCTGGTCGTCTTGGCGGGTGACGAGGTGACCCGCCGGGTCGGCACCGGTGAGCGGGGTCGGGCGGACGGCAGCGACCCGACGTTCGCCGAGCCGCAGGGGCTCGCGCTGCTCAAGGACGGCAGCGTCCTGATTGCCGACACCGCCAACCACCTGCTCCGCCGCCTCGACCTCGAGACCGGCGCGGTGACGACGGTCGCCGGGACGGGGCAGGTCTGGCGTCCCGGCGACCTGACCGTCGGCCCGGCGCTGGAGGTCAACCTCAGCACGCCCTGGGACGTGACCGTCTGGGAGGGCCAGGTGGTCGTCGCGATGGCCGGCACCCACCAGCTCTGGGCATACGACGGAACCACGGTGCACGTCCTGGCAGGCACCACTGGCGAGGGACTGCGGGACGGCGACGCGACCAAGGCCTACCTCGCGCAGCCGAGCGGGCTCGCGGCCGGGACCGACCGGCTGTGGTTCGCCGACGCCGAGACGTCGGCCCTGCGCTGGCTCAAGGACGGGGAGATAGGTACGGCGGTCGGCACCGGCCTGTTTGACTTCGGTCACCGCGACGGCCCCGCCGACCAGGCCCTGCTGCAGCACCCCCTGGGGGTGACCGCCCTGCCGGACGGGTCGGTGGCCGTCAGCGACACCTACAACGGCGCGGTACGCCGGTATGACCCGACGACCGGCCTTGTCACCACCCTCGCGACCGGCCTGGCCGAGCCGAGCGACGTGGTTGTGGACGGCGAACACCTGCTCGTCGTGGAGTCCGCCGCCCACCGGGTCACCAGGCTCCGGCTCCCCGACGAGGCGCTCACTGTGGACGGTGACGCGCTGTCGACCCAGCGGTCGGTGTCGGACCTCGCACTCGGACCGGTGACCCTGACAGTGGTCTTCACCCCACCGCCCGGGCAGAGGCTCGACGAGACCTACGGACCGTCGACCAGGGTGACCGTCAGCTCCAGCCCCCCGGAGCTGCTGCTGCAAGGGGTGGGGGTCTCGACCGACCTGACGAGGCAGCTGGTGCTGGGCGGTCAGGGCGGTGTCCTTCATGTCGCGGCGATGGCCGCGAGCTGCGACGTCGACAGCGAGCACGCGGCCTGTCACATCACCCAGCAGGACTGGGGGATCCCCGTTCGGCTCGTCGATGGGGCTGACAAACACCTCACTCTTGTGCTCAACGGGCTCTGAGTGCGGAAGCAGGGTGACGTGGTCGGGGTACATGCGCAACGGCGACGGCCGGATGCGGTCGGAGTCGACGGATCAACTTCCAGCCGTCGGGGCCTGGTGCGGTACCGCTTTGGGTCGAGCGGCTGTGGGGATGGCCATCAGTTCGACGAGATCAACCGCGCTCGAGCAGCACCAGATAATCTTGCTGACGGGCCTCGACGGTTCGAACGGCACCTGTGAGCGGTCAGTCGATGCCTCGCCACGACGCCGTAAGGTCAGCCGGTTATCTCCGGTTCAGAGTCATGCCCCCCGTGCCATCAGGGTCTGCTCCACCAGTTCGGTCAGGTCGCGCATCTCGCCGATCAGCGTCGAGGTGCACCCCGTCGACGACGGGCACGGCTCGTACCGCATCGTCGGCAAGCTCTTTCGGGTGAAAGCCTGGGAGGGCGATTTCAGCTACGAGCGGCACCCTTCGGGGTGGCACTCCGAGGACCTGCACCTTCGGACCGACGGATGGCGGACCGGCGGTGGCTTCCTGGTCAGCCGAATCGACGACGTGACCTGCCGGGTCACGCACTACGAGGACGACTGGCTGCCCGACCAGATGTGGCGCTGGCTGCTACTGCTGCGTGGCTCGCGTTCGAGCAACCCCAACAGCTCGATGTTGCGGATGACCGCGAGCACCTCCTGGCTGCTGTGCGGCAGGACGCCGGTTCCACTCCGCAGAACGCCGCC
>JAYTHM010000171.1:0-1735 GCA_043732645.1 Frankiales bacterium | reverse complement strand
TCATCCTTTACACCGCCTACGTCGACGCGGAGGTCGAGCGGCAGGCCGAACTGGCCGGCGCCGCGCTGTGCCTGGGCAAGGTCGAGGGGCTGCCGAGGCTTGAGCGGGAGCTGGTCCGTCTCACCCTCGCGGTGACCCGCGGCCTATAGCCGGACGCGGTCGGGACCGGCTGCTGACGAACTCCCGACCGCTGACCGATGCCTTGATCCCTCTCTGACGGGTCGCGTCGGAACGAAGAGCGATGCTGGCGAGAGCAGGAAGCCGATGGGCCGTGGTGTTGGCCACCCGTGCCGTCACCGTCGCCTGCGTGCCCCACTGCTGCCCCTACCAAGTTCCCCTGGCGGCTTCGTAAGCCGGTCGGCCGCTGCCCTGAGGCCTCGCGCGACCTCGGAGGACGGCCGGTTTGGCTGCTGTTTCCTCACGTCGGGGCGCTCCCGGCCCCCGAGGAGCGGCCCGATGTGGTTAAGGTCGGTAAGACCGGGACTGCAGTCCGGACGCCGACGAGAGGACCCACCGTGTCAGTCAGCCTCAGCAAGGGCAGCAACGTCTCCCTGTCCAAGGAGGCCCCCGGCCTGACCGCCGTCCTGGTCGGACTCGGCTGGGACGCCCGCACCACCACCGGCACCGACTTCGACCTTGACGCCAGCGCGATCATGGTCAAGGCCGACGGCAAGGCCGTCTCCGACCTCCACTTCGTCTTTTTCAACAACAAGACCTCCCCCGAGGGATCGGTCGAGCACACCGGCGACAACCTGACCGGTGAGGGCGAGGGCGACGACGAGTCGATCAAGGTCAACCTCGCGATCGTCCCCGCGGAGGTCGACAAGATCGTCTTCCCGGTCTCGATCTACGAGGCTGAGAGCCGCAGCCAGAGCTTCGGCCAGGTCCGCAACGCCTTCATCAGGATCGTCAACCAGACCGGTGGCACGGAGCTCGCCCGATACGACCTCACCGAGGACGCCTCGACAGAGACCGCGATGCTGTTCGGCGAGCTGTACCGCAGCGGTGGCGAATGGAAGTTCCGAGCCGTCGGCCAGGGCTATGCGTCCGGCCTCGCGGGCATCGCTCGCGACTACGGCGTCAATGTCTGACCCGGGCCGTCTCTGATGGCCATCGACTACACCAAGCGAGGCGGTTCGACCCCGGAGCCACCCTCCGACGGTCCTATTCCCGGCGCACCTGTTCCTGCCGCCGCCGCTCCGGTCTCGTTGAGCAAGGTGACGCTGACCAAGTCAGCACCCACGGTCTCGCTGACCAAGCAGGGCAGCGCGACCGGCCGCCTTCACGTCAACCTCAACTGGCAGGCCCGTTCCGCTGGCGGCGAGCAGCCCAAGGGCTTCCTCAAGCGGATAGCCGGCGCAGCCCAGCCGGGTATCGACCTCGACCTCGGGTGCCTGTACGAGCTGGCCGACGGTCGCAAGGGTGTCATCCAGGCGCTGGGCCGCCAGTTCGGTCAGCTCGACGCACCGCCGTACATCTTCCTGGACGGCGACGACCGGTCTGGCACCAACGTGGGCGGCGAGAACCTGTTCATCAACCTCGCCCACGCAGCGCAGTTCCGACGGGTCCTTGTCTTCGCGTGCATCTACGAGGGTGCGTCGGCCTTCGACCAGGCGCACGGCGTCGTGACGCTCACGCCGGCCAGCGGCGCACCGATCGAGGTCAGGCTCGACGAGGCGGCCGGTCGCTCGCGGATGTGCGCGGTCGCGCTGATCGAGAACGACGGCGGGGACCT
>JAYTHM010000170.1:0-1736 GCA_043732645.1 Frankiales bacterium | reverse complement strand
CGGAGGACCACTCGTGAACGAGCCCCAGATCAGCCTGACCGGCAACCTCGCCTTCGACCCGGATGTCCGGACGACCCCCAACGGGGTGCCCGTCGTGGACCTGCGCGTCGCCTCGACCCGCCGTGTCAAGGACGGTGATCAGTGGAGCGATGGCGAGACGCTGTGGTTCGACGTGGCCTGCTGGAACAAGCTGGCCGAGAACGTCGGCGCCTCCCTGCACAAGGGCGACAAGGTCACGATCACCGGCCGGCTGCTCCAGAAGACCTGGACGCGGGAGGACGGCACCAGCAGCGTCAAGCTCGTCATCGACGCCAGCTCCGTTGGCCTCGACCTGGCCCGGTTCCCGGTCAAGGTACAAAAGCCGCTCATTCCGGGCGGCGCCGCTCACGCGCTCAGCGACCAGTACGCCAACAAAATTACCGGTGAGCAGATCCCCCGGGACCTCGTTGCGTCCGCCGCCGGGCCGCTGGTCGCGTTCGACGACCGTGGCCTCCTGCTGGAGGACGACCTTGAGGGGTGCGAGCACGAGCACGAGGACGACCGCGAGCCGGCCGCCTGAGCTCACCTTCGCCCGTCCCGTCCGGTCGGCGGGACGGGCGCCCCACTTGCGGTGCCGGTCCCCGGCCCACAGGGTCAGGGAATGCGAGTACTAGTGGCTGGTGCGTCCGGGTTCGTCGGCAAGCGGCTGTGCCTTGCCCTGGAGCAGGAGGGGCACGAGGTCATCGCCATGACCCGTGACCCGAAGGCCTACACCGGTGTCGGCAGGCCGGTCGAGGCCGATGTACTCCAGCCCGCGACGCTGCCGTCGGCCCTGGCCGGCTGTGAGGCGGCCTACTACCTCGTGCACTCCCTGGACGACGAGGACTTCGAGGACAAGGACGCCCGGGGCGCCATGGCCTTCTCGACGGCGGCCACCGACGCCGGCCTGTCGCAGGTGGTCTACCTCGGTGGCCTGGGAAACGACGCCGACGACCTGTCGGCCCACCTGCGCTCGCGGCGCGAGGTGGAGCGCCTGCTCGCGTCGGCGGGGGTGCCGGTGACGACCCTGCGGGCCGGGATCATCGTCGGGCACGGCGGGATCTCCTGGGAGCTCACCCGGCAGCTGGTCGAGCACCTACCGGCCATGATCACGCCGCGCTGGGTCCGGACCCGTTGCCAGCCGGTCGGCATCAGTGACGTCGTGCGTTACCTGGTCGGCGTGCTCGGCGTCCCCGAGGCAAAGGAGCGGACCTTCGAGATCGGCGGCCCCGAGGTGCTCGCCTACGTCGAGATGATGCAGCGGGTCGCGGTCCTGGAGGGCCGGCACCTGCTCATCGTGCCCGTGCCGATCCTCAGCCCGAAGCTGTCCTCGCGCTGGCTGGCCTTCGTCACCGACGTCGACCGGCAGACCGCGCGGTCCCTTATCGACTCCATGAGCAACGAGGTGGTCGTCCGCGACGACGCGATCCGATCCGTCGTACCGTTCGCGCCGATGGACTACGACGACATGGTCCTGCAGGCGCTCAAGGAGCGGGCCCAGGAGAAGCGGGCCCAGGAGAAGCGGGCGTGACCCGGCTGGACGCGCTGCGGACGGCCCCACTCGTCGATGCCCTCATCGAGATCGTCCCCCGCAACCACCGCGAGCCGGACCAGATCTGGCACCGCCGGCGCCGCATCGTGGCCGGGACGGTCCTGGTCGGAGCGGGCCTGCTCGAGCGCAGCCTCGCGGCCGAGCCCGACTCGAGGCAGTTCTACGT
>JAYTHM010000169.1:0-6050 GCA_043732645.1 Frankiales bacterium | reverse complement strand
GGCGGCATACCGCCCAATGACTGGACTGAAAATCTCGCTGCTGATCGCGAACCCGGTGATCCACAGCAGCGGCTCGCCGCTTCCCTCTCGGTCGACGTGCAGCCGGGTCGCGGTGGCCCCGCGCCCGACCTTCACCAGCGTGATCAGGGCTCCATGACGTACGCGCCGGGGGCCTTGGTGATCACCGGGTGCGCAACGCTGCCCAGTGCTGTCGGGGCCGGACGGCGGTCGCCGGATCGGGCGGCCAACCACGCGGCGTGATCGGTCCACCAGCTGCCCGGGTGGGTGACGGCGCCGGCCTCCCACTCCGCGCCCGAGGCGGGCAGCGCGTCGTTGACCCGGAAGTTGCTCTTGGCGTTGGTCGGGGGGTTGACCAGCGCGGCGATGTGCCCGGCGGTCGAGAGCACGAAGCGGGTGTCGCCGCCGAGCAGGTGGGCACTGCGGTAGCAGCTGTCCCAAGGACAGATATGGTCGGTGCTGCCCGCCACGACGTAGGAGTCGACGTCGATCTTGGACAGGTCGACCGGGGTGCCGAGCACCTCGAGGGAGCCCGGGCGGGTCAGGGCGTTGTCGAGCGTCATGCGGATGAAGTCCCGGTGCAGCCCGGCCGGCATGCGGGTGGTGTCGGCGTTCCACACCAGCACATCGAAGGCCGGTGGGCGCTTGCCGAGCAGGTAGTTGTTGACCCAGTAGTTCCAGATCAGGTCGTTGGGCCGCAGCCAGGCGAAGACCCCGGCCAGCGCCTTGCCATCGAGGTAGCCCTTGCGCTGGCTCTGCGCCACGGCGAACTGCGCGGTGTTCTCGTCGACCATCGAACCGACCGTTCCGGCCCGCTCCTGGTCCAGCAGCGTGACGCCCAGGGTGAGCCCGGCGATCCGGTCGCCGCGCCCGCTCGCGACCAGGTGCGACACCGCGCAGCTGGTGACAATGCCACCGGCGCACAGGCCCAGCACGTGGCTGCGCGGGCTCCCGGTGACCTCCTCGACGGCGTCCAGGGCGGCCAGCACCGACCCGGCGTAGGCGTCGAGGTCCCAGCAGCGGTGCTCAGCCGACGGGTTGCGCCAGGAGATCGCGAACACCTGCTGGCCCTGGTCGAGCCAGAACGCCACCATGCTGCGGTCCGGAGCCAGGTCGGCGATGTAGAACTTGTTGATCATCGGCGGGACGACCAGCAGCGGCGTCGTGAGCACCTGCTCGGTGCGCGGGCGGTAGTGGATCAGCTCGAACACGGGCGTACGCAGCACGACCGCGCCCTCGGTGACCGCCAGGTTGCCGCCGACCGAGAAACCCCGGCCGTCGACCATCGACGGGATGCGCGGCCGGGTCGCCATGTCCTGCACGAACTGCCGCACGCCGGTCAGGTAGCTGCGCCCGCCGGTCTCCAGGCCGGTCTTGAGCGCCAGCGGGTTGAGCAGCGGGTTGTTCGAGGGGGCCATCGCGTCCACGACCATCTGCACCACGAAACGCATCTGCTGCTCGCTGCGCCAGTCCAGGTCTGCGTCGTCCACCACCCGCTCGAGCGCGTTGCCGGCCACCAGGTAGCCCTGGCAGAGCCGGTGCAGCACGGGGTTGCCGGTCCAGGCCGGGTCGGCGAAACGCTTGTCGCGCTTGGCCGGCTCGACCTGCGAGACGCCGGCGACGACCTTGCCGAACTCGAGGGCCGTACGCGCGGTGAGCCGCGTGGTGTCGAACGGTCGCGCGGCAAGGCGGGCCGCTAGTTTGAGGCCGGCCCGGCCCGGCAGCAGCCGGCGCACCGGTCCGACGGCAGCATCGGTGAGCATCACGTCCAGCGGTGAACCGTCGGCGGCTGACCTGGCGGGTCGCTCCTGCTGCGTTGCGGTCATGTGTGGTTCCCGTCCTCGTCGTGGCCTGAGTGCCCCTCACAGGTGGTGCCCACCGTGAGACTCGAATCACACGCTACGGTGCACCCGTGGGCAAAGCCTTGTGGAGAAGGGCCTACGACGCGGTTGAGCGCCCAGTCGGCAGCCGGCTCGAGGCGGCGGTGCAGACTGAGCGCTTCGCCGATGTCGCCGGGCTGCTGATCGGCGCGCGCGCCGAGCTGTCACGCCGGGTCGAGCGCACCACCCGCCGGATGTTGCACCTGGTCAACCTGCCGGCCGCCAGCGACGTCGCCCGGCTGCGCGAGCAGGTCGGCGCCCTTGATCGCAGCGTGCGCCGGCTCGACGAGGCCGTACGCCGTGCAGCCACCACCGACCCCACCGCTGGAGGCCACGATGGCGCTGACGACCGACCCGGCCGAGCTCGTGAGTCGGGTGCGCCGCGACGTCGGGCGCAACCTGATGCGGGCGCGCAACGGCGTGAAGTACGTGACCGGGGTCGACCGGCCGAAGGTCGGGACAACGGCGAAGGACACCGTCTGGCGACGTGACAAGGCCGAGCTGTGGCGCTACCGCAGCCACGACGTCACCGTGGCGACTCCGGTCCTGATCGTCATGAGCCTGATCAGCCGCAGCTACATCCTGGACCTGCACCCGGGGGCCAGCTTCGTCCAGGCGCTGCGCGACGACGGCTTCGACACCTACCTACTCGACTGGGGTGTCCCAGACGAGCTCGACGCCGGCAACGGCCTGGCGACCTACGTGGACGAACTGCTGCCCGCCGCGATCGAGGCGGTGCTCGATTCCTCCGGCAGCGATGAGGTCAACGTCATCGGCTACTGCTACGGCGGGCTGCTGTCGCTGCTGCTGGGCGCCGCCCACCCCGACCTGCCGGTCGCCTCGCTCGTCACGATGGCGACCCCGGTCGACTTCAGTGAGATGGGGATGTTCGGGCGGATGTTCGACGTCGGTCGGTTGTCCCCGGACGACGTCATCGACGACACCGGCAACGTCCCGGCCGAGATCATCCGCAACGCCTTCCGGGTGCTCAAGCCGACCGCCGACCTGACCCAGTACGCCGTGCTCTGGGAGAAGCTGTGGGACGACCGCCAGATGGAGGCCTTCCAGCGGATGGGCCAGTGGACCCGCGACCACATCCCGTTCCCCGGCCGGGCCTTCCGCGAGACCGTCGAGATCATGCGTGACGGGTCGCTGATGGCCGACCGGGTACGCCTGGACGGCCGGCTGCTGTCGCTGCGGGACCTGACCTGGCCGCTGCTGAACGTCGTGGCCGCTAAGGATCACATCGTGCCGTCGGGCGCGGCGACCCCGGTCTGCGAGCTGGTCGGCTCGGCCCGCGCCGAGACCCTCGAGCTACCCGCGGGCCATGTCGGCCTGGTCATGGGCAGGGCAGCCGCCACCACCATGTTCCCGCAGATGTTCGGCTGGCTCCGTGAGCACAGCGCCACCATCGAGAGGACCCCCTGATGGACGTACGTCCGCTGAGCCCCGAGCTCGCAGCCCCGCTGGAGGAGTTCTTCCGCCGGGTGCCCGAGTCCGACCACAACAGCTTCGCCGAGGACGTCCTGCGTCCCGGCATGGTGCAGGGCTGGCTGGAGCAGGAGGGGACGCACCGGGCCTGCGCCGTCGAGGGTGACCGGGTCGTGGGCTATCTCGCGGTCCTGCCGCTGGTGGGCTGGTCGGCCCACGTCGGCAGCCTGCGGGTCGTCGTCCACCCCGCGGCCCGCGGCCAGGGTGTCGGTCGGGCGCTGGCCCGGGCCGGCTTGCTGGCCTCGCTGGAGCTGGGCCTGACCAAGACCGTCGTGGAGGTCGTCGTGGATGCCGTCCCGGCGATCGGGATGTTCGAGGCGTTGGGTTTTGAGCCTGAGGCGCTGCTGCGCGACCACGTCCGCGACAAGAGCGGCGAGCTGCACGACCTGGTCGTGCTGGCCCACCAGGTCGAGGGGACCTGGTCGGCGATGGCGACCGCCGGCTTGGAGGAGGCCCTGGCCTGAGGCCTGGCTACGTCACGGCGAACGCGACGGCGGTGTCATGGGGCCGACAGCAGCGCGTCGCGCGGGCCCTGTTCGAACAAGCAGCATGCCTCCACGGAAAGGATCTTCACTGACCGGGTCTTTGGGCCAACCAGGGACCGACCGGGGCTCCCGAGTGCTCTACGAAAAGCCAGGCCCCGCCCTCGAACCGTGCATCGGGACAAGATCGGCAACCGTCCTGGTGGGGCCATAGTCAGCAAGGCGCCGGCGACACGTCGATCGAGGTCGGCAGTGGCTCGATCTTCTCGACTCCTGAGCGCACCACTGCAACCGTGCGCGCACGACCTGACCCCGGCCGACGTGGAGCAGCCTGCGAAGAAGCCGCTCCGGGTCAGACGAAGGCGCTCTCACCGGTGATGGCCCGTCCCACGATCAAGGTGTTGATCTCGCGGGTGCCCTCGTAGGAGTAGATCGCCTCCGCGTCGGCGACAAAGCGGCCCACGTGGTGCTCGAGCAAAATGCCGTTGCCGCCGAGGACCTCGCGCGCCCAGCCCACGGCCTCGCGCATCCGCACGGTCGCATGCGCCTTGCACAGCGAGGCGTGCTCGTCCTTGAGCAGGCCCGCATCCTGCAGCTGCGAGGCCCGGACGTTCATGGCCGTGGAGGCGGTGACGTTGATGAGCATCTTCACGAGCAGGTCCTGCACCATCTGGAAGGAGGCGATCGGCCGACCGAACTGCTGGCGGGCCTTGGTGTAGCGCAGTGCGTGCTCATAGGCGCCGCGCGCACATCCAGCCGCCTGCCAGGCCACGCTCATCCTTGTCACACGCAGCACGTCCGCAGTGGACCGGAAACTCTCGGCCTTTTGCAGCCGGTTGGCCTCGGGGACCCAGACGTCGTGGAGGTGGATCTGGGCGTTCTGTACGACGCGCAGGGCGATCTTGTCCTCTTGTTTATCAAAGGTCATCCCCTCGGTGCCCTTCTCGACGACGAACCCCTTGACCTCCTTGTCCTCCTCGTCGCGCGCCCAGATCACGACGAGGTCGGCGAACGCAGCGTTGCCGATCCACTTCTTCTCGCCGTTGAGGACCCACTCGTCGCCGTCGCGCCGGGCACTCGTGGCCAGACCGGCCGAGATCGCCGATCCGACATCGGGCTCGGTCAGGCCGAACGCACCGATCAGGTCCATCCGGGCCATCGCCGGCAGCCAACGCTCGCGTTGCTCGTCGGAGCCGCACAGGTTGACCGAGCCCATCGCCAGGCCGCCGTGGACGCCCATGAACGTGGCCATCGACGGGTCGACCCGGGCGAGCTCCATCGCGACCATGCCGTCGACCAGGGCCCCGCGGTAGGGACAGCCGGGTCCGTCGTACGCCAGGCCGGCGATGCCGAGCTTTGCAATGCCCGGGACCAGTTCGTGCGGGAACGCCGCCCGGGTCCAGTAGTCGTTGATGACCGGCTCGACTTCCCGCGTCATGAACGCGCGCACGCTGCTGAGCAGGTCGCGGTCCTCGTCGCTGAGCAGCAGCTCGAAGCCGAGGAAGTCGGAGAAGGGGGAGTCTTCGAGTCCGAGGTCTTCGAGTTCGCTCATTCGGGGTTCTCCTCGTCCAGGTTTGTCCGATCAAGGCTGTGATCGTCGCGAACCGCATCGATGATCGGTGCGAGCTCGGCTGCCTCGGTCAGGATGCCGAGGTGGTCGCCGTGGTGAGGGTGCAGCTGCGAGTGCGGGATCAGTGCGGCCCGCATCTTCGGGTTGGCGACCGGGATGATCGGGTCGTCGTCGCTGGCTATCAGCTGCGTCGACTGACGCAGGGGGCTAGGAACGGAGGCCCTGTCCAGCCGAGCATTGCAGCCAGCTGGTTGTGGTGGCCACGCTTGCCGCCCGAGCGGGTAGCGCCGTGCAGCAGGGCTGCGCAGCGCGCGGGGTCGGTGCGCATCGATCCGCCGTAGCTCTCCGGAGCCTTCTTAGCCGAGGTCTTTTGCGGACGCCCGATCTCGGCTGCAGCAGTCACGGCGACGCTCATTCCGGGGCGCTGACCTCGCGCCGCAGGATCTTGCCGGTGGGGCCCTTGGGCAGCTCGTCAACGATCCACACCGCGCGGGGGTACTTGTACGCCGCCAACCGCTCCTTCGCGAACGCCTGCAGGTCCTTTTCGCTGACCTTCTCGCCGGGCTTCAGTGCGACGGCAGCACCGACCTCCTCGCCCAGGCTGTCGTG
>JAYTHM010000168.1:0-1737 GCA_043732645.1 Frankiales bacterium | reverse complement strand
TGCCGGATTTGCAGTTGAAAAGATGTCCACATTGTGGAGATCTCCTGGGGAGAACTACACACGTGTGAGTCTGGGTCTTTCGCGCGCCCCCGACGCGGCCTCGCTGCCCCACCGCCACTGCCCGAAGGCTCTAGCGCCACTGCCCGAAGGCTCTAGCGCCACTGCCCGGAGGGCTTTAGCGCCACTGCGTGGAGAGCCCGAAACCGGCGATGATGAAGCCGAAGCCGATCAGCAGGTTGCTGTTGCCCAGGCCGCCGACGACCGGCATGTCAGCCCCGGCGAGGTAGAACGTCACCAGCCAGACGATCCCGATCAGGAAGAGCGCCAGCATGAGGGGCGCGAGCCAGACCGGGCTGGGGCCTTTCTTCCGCACGCCACCAACGGGGGGCGGAGGCGTGTAGGCGGCCTTCTTGCGCTTCTTGGACTCGGGCACGTCTGCCTCCTAGGTCATCCGGAAGCGGCTAGCGTAACGGGCGAGGCCGTGAGGCACCGCGACCAACCCGGAGGCGAGTGGCATGAGCGCGCAAGCATCCCCGGCCGGGCAGACCCGGGTGTGGCGCTGGGTGATGCCGGTAACCGCCCTCGGCGCGGGTCTGCTGTTTGCGACGAGCGCGTCGATGGCGCACGGGACGGACCTGCGAGCCGGCCGGTTCAGCCAGCTGACAGACCTGATCACCTCGACCTCCAGCAGCGTCGCCGCGCAGGAGAAGGACGCCGCTGCGCTGCGCCGAACGGTCGTGCAGGACGGCCAGATCGCCGCGTCGGCTTCGTCGACAGTGGCGAAGGAGAAGGCCCGTGGCGACACGCTTGCCGGGGCGGCCGGTCTCGTGGCGGTCACCGGCCCTGGCCTGACCGTCTCGCTGAACGACTCCCCCCGGCCCAAGGACGGCCGGCGGCAGGCAAACAGCAACCCGGACGACCTGGTCGTGCACCAGCAGGATGTGCAGTCGGTCCTGAACGCGCTCTGGGTCGGCGGGGCCGAGGCCGTCACGCTCATGGGCGAGCGAGTCGTGTCGACCAGCGCCGTGCAGTGCGTGGGCAACACGCTGCTCATCCAGGGCCGGCTGGTGGGCCCACCCTTCGTGCTCCGGGCCATCGGCGACGCCGCCGCGATGCGGGCCGCACTTACCACCGAGCCGGGCGTGGCCCTGTTCCAGCGCTACGTAAGGGACTATGGACTGCGCTACTCCATCACCTCCAACAGGACACTGCACCTGTCCGGGTATGACGGACCCCTCGACCTCGCGCACGTCACGCGCACCGCCCCGTGACAGCCGCCGACCGGTTCCGCTGGCTGCTGCGTGGCGTCGGGCAGTTGCTCATCACGGCCGGCGTCGTCGTCCTGTTGTTCTGCGTCTACGAGCTGAAGGTGACCACCCTCTACACCGAGCAGCAGCAGAAGACCCTCGACACCCAGCTGACCCGCGAGTGGGCCGCGCCGCCCCCGCCGGCACGCGCGCCCGGCCAAGTCCAGCTCGCCGCGTTCGACGACGGTGCCGGAATCGCCCGGATCTACCTGCCGACCCTCGGACGCGACCAGGTGCACGTGGTTGTCGAGGGCGTGTCCCACGAGGACCTGAAGAAGGGACCCGGCCACTACCCGGGAACGGCCGTGCCGGGAGCGGTCGGCAACATGGTGGTCAGCGGCCACCGCACGACATACGGCGCCCCGTTCAACCGCCTCGACGAGCTCCACCCCGGCGACGCGATCGTCCTCGAGACGCGCGCGTTCTTCTA
>JAYTHM010000167.1:0-6053 GCA_043732645.1 Frankiales bacterium | reverse complement strand
GCTCGCCCAGCAGGAGGCGGGCCAGGTCGACGGCGTAGACGCCCAGGTCGAGCAGGCCCCCCCCGCCGAGGTCGGGGTTCCACAGCCGGTGCTGCGGGTCGTCCGGGGCCACGAACCCGAGAGAGGCCTGCACGGAGCGGATCTCACCCAGCTGGCCACCGGCGACGCGGGCAGCGAGCAGCTGGACGAGCGGGTTGAAGCGCATCCACATGCCCTCCATGAGGAACACGCCCCGGTCGTGGGCCAGGGCGGCGAGGCGCTCGGTCTCTGCCAGCCGGTGGGTCATCGGTTTCTCGCACAGGACCGCCTTGCCGGCGTCGAGGGCAAGCTCGACGACCTCGGCGTGCTGAGCGTGCGGGGTCGCAACGTAGACCACCTCGACCGCCGGGTCCGCGACGAGCTCGGCGTAGGAGCCATAGCCGGTTCCGCCGAGGTCGGCCGCCAGCGCCTTCGCGCGAGCGAGGTCGCGGGAGCCCACCGCTGCGACGCGCATCCCTGGGTGTGCTGCGATGACGCCTCCGACGTCGCGCGCTATCCGCCCGGTGGCGGCCACTCCCCAGCCCAGTGTCATGACCGGAACACCTCCTGGTCGCGGGCCGCTGCATAGGCCGCGCGGACGTGCGGCTGCGGGTCGGACTCGTGGGTGGACGTGACAGGCAGGTCCCAGGCAGGTGGCGTGCCGGGATGCAGAGCCCAGGCCGCCTGTCGTGCGGCTCCTCGAGCGACGTACTCCCCCGGCTCAGGCACGACCACGGGCACACCCAACAGCGCCGGCGCTACGGCCTGGACGGCGCGGGAGCGCGCCCCGCCGCCGATGAGCAGGACGCGTCGGGGATTGATCCCCAGCAACCGCAGGGCATCCACGGCATCTGCCAACCCGCACAGCACTCCCTCGATCGCGGCACGCGCGAGGTTGGCAGGGGTCATCGACGTCCGTGTCAGGCCCCGCAGCGTGCCGGTGGCATCAGGCAGGTCCGGCGTGCGCTCGCCGTCGAGGTAGGGGAGCAGCACCAGCCCCGCCGCACCGGGGATGGCTGCAAGGGCCAGGTCGTCGAGTCCGGCGAGGTCGGTGCCGAGCAGTCGCGCCGTGGCGACGAGGACCCTGGCGGCGTTGAGCGTGGCGACCAGCGGCAGGAACCTGCCGCTGGCGTCGGCGAAACCGGCCACGGTGCCCGAGGGGTCGCTGACCGGCACCTCGTGGACCGCAAAAGCGGTACCGCTGGTGCCGATCGACACGACCACGTCGCCGTGCTCGGCGCCGAGGCCGAGGGCTGCGCCCATGTTGTCGCCGGTGCCGGCCGCCACGACGATCCCGTCGCCGGTCTCACCCGCAACTTCTTGCGGCCCGAGCACCCGCGGCGTCAGCAGCTCACGGCCGAAGGCTCGGACCAACAGGTCCGGCCGGTATGTGCCGGCCGCCGGCGACCAGTAGCCGGTGCCGGAGGCGTCTCCTCGGTCGGTGACCAGCGCCGAGGAGCGCAGCAGCCGCGAGGTGAGGTAGTCGTGGGGGAGCACGACGAACGCTGCCCGGGCTGCCGCTGTCGGATCGTGCTCCGCTGTCCAGCGCAGCTTCGTCACGGTGAAGCTCGCCACCGGTACGACGCCGACGGCCTCGGCCCAAGGGGCGGCACCGCCGAGCTCGCGTACGAGGTCGCGGGCGGCCCCGGCGGAGCGGACGTCGTTCCACAACAAAGCGGGCCGGACGACCCGCTGGGTCTCATCGAGCAGGACCATCCCGTGCTGCTGACCGGCCACCGACAGCGCGCTCACCCCGTCGAGAAGCCCCGGTGCGCAGGCGGTCTCGAGGGCCTCCCACCACAGCTCGGGGTCGACCTCGGTGCCCTCGGGATGGGGGGCCTGCCCCTGTCGGACGACGGCCCCGGTGTCGGCGTCGCAGACCACGACCTTGGTCGACTGCGTGGAGGAGTCCACTCCCGCGACGAGGGTCACGACGGCAGGTCGGTCACGCCGGTGCACCCATCAGGTCGGGCAGCCGGCTCAGCGCACCCAGGGGGTCGGACAGGAGCTGGTCGAAGGCGAGCTCTGCTGCGCCGATGGCGATCGAGTCGTCACCGAGCCCGGCCTGCCCGAGGCGGACCTGCTCACCCGGAGCGGACAGCGCCTGCTTCAGGGCTTCGTGCACGACCGGCTGGGTGGCCTGGTAGAGGTGCCGGACGGAGCCGCCGAACAAGATCATCTGCGGGTTGAAAATGTTGACGAGGTTGACGACGCCGACGCTGAGCGCAAGGGCGACCTGGCGCATCCCGGCCTGGGGCCAGCGCTCGCCGCTGACGTAGGCCTCCAGCACCTGCTCGAAAGTGGTGCCGGCTGGGGCGCCGGTGGCGAGCAGCACTGCCTCGTCGCCGACAGCGGTCTCCCAGCATCCCCGGCGGCCGCAGCGGCAGCTGTGCCCCTTGGGGTCGATGCTCATGTGGCCGACCTCGCCGCCGTAGCCGCCAAAGCCGCGCATCGGCCGACCGCCCAGGATGATGCCGCCGCCGACACCGACCTCCCCGGACACGTAGACGACGTCGGACAGACCGACAGCCGCTCCACGTAGGTGCTCGGCCCGCGCTCCGAGGTCACCGTCGTTGCCCACCTCGATCCGCAGGCGCGAGTCGAGCACCTCGGCGAGCAGATCGCGGATTGGGACGTCGACCCATCCGAGGTTGGGGGCGAAGCGCACCAGGCCGTCGTCGGCGCTGACCACGCCGCAGACCCCTACGCCGATGCCGACGCAGCGGGCATCGGGCGGAGCTTCGCCGAGGACCTTGGTGGCCAGCCGGTCAAGACGGCGCAGGGTCCGGCGTACGTCGTAATCCTCGGGGTTCTGCCGCAGCTCGTGCCGGTCGAGCACCACGCCCCCCAGCCCGACCCGGACCGCGGTCAGGTGCTCCACTCCGATGTCGAGGGCCAGGACGTAGACCAGCTCGGACTCTGGCTCGACGGTGATCGACGGCCGACCGGCGCCGCCGCGGCCCACGGGGGCGGACTCGCGGACCAGACCGGCCTGGGCGAGCTCCTCGGTGAGCGCCTTGACCGTGCTGCGGTTGAGGCCGGTGAGTAGGGTGAGGTCCGCCCTCGAGGTGGCGCCTCGCACGTGCACGAGCCGGAGCAGGCTGGCGAGGTTGTGCCGACGCACCTCGTCCTGCGTGGCCGGAGCCGGGCGGTCCACCAAGAGAATCGGTCCGCCGGGCCTAGACACGACCGGTGGCGGCGGCTCGTCGGCGGGAGATGGCATCGACGCTGGCGGCGACCAGGAGGACCGCCCCGGTCACGATGTAGACCACCGAGGACGGTTGGTTCAGCAGGCCCATCCCGTTGATGATGATGGTGATGACCAGACCGCCGAGGACGGCGTCGGTCATCTTCCCCTTGCCACCGAACAGGCTCGTACCGCCGATGACGGCCGCCCCGACGCCGTACAGCAGCGTGTCCGAGCCACCGGTCTTGGGGGAGATGGAGTTGTCGTAGCTGGCGAGCAGGAAGCCGCCGACGGACGCAAGGGTCGAGCAGAGCATGAAGCAGGTGAGCTTGACGCGCTGGACGTTGATGCCGGAGCGGCGCGCTGCCTCGGAGTTGCCGCCGACGGCGTAGACGTGCCGCCCGAAGGCCGTGCGGCCGAGCAGGAAGTTCATGACCACCAGCAAGATGACGAGCAGCAGCACGACCTCGGGGACGCCCTTGATGGACGTGGCCGCCGTGTTGCGGCTGCGCTCACCGCTGAGGTATGCGGTGGCGCCGCCGATCAGGACGGCCAGCACAGCCACCTTGCCGAGCACGACGCCCAGTGCGTCGGCCTGCAGGCCGTCTTTGCGCCGCGCTGCCGCCCGGCTGAGCGAGACCCCGGCGTAGCCGCCGATGACCGCGGCGAACAGCAGCCAGCCGGCCCAGAGGGGCAGGTTGTTGTTGTTGAGCGCGAGCAAGGTGTTGTCGCGGATCGAGATGGTGCCGCCCTCACCGATGAGCTTGAGCAGGACGCCCTGCAGGCCCAGGAAGGCCGCGAGGGTGACGACGAACGAGGGAATCCCGAGTCGGGACACCAGCAGCCCGATCGCCGCGCCGATGACCGCCCCGGTGACGAGGCCGGCGAGGACCGCGACGTACCACGGGCGGCCGTCGCGCGTGAGCTGGATGCCCATGACCGCTGCGGCAGTGCCAGCCGTGTAGCCGGCGGACAGGTCGATCTCGCCGAGGAGCAGCACGAAGATCAGGCCCATGGCGAGCACAATCAGGGCGGCGCTCTGGTGGATCAGGTTCGCGAAGTTGAAGGAGTTCGTGAAGGTCGACGGCCGCAGGATCGTGAAGACGATAGTGAGCACCACCAGCCCGAGCACGGCCGGAAGGGCGCCGACGTCACCGCCGCGGACGCGGGCGACGTAGTCCCCGATGGCCTCGCGGACCGACGGCTCCTCACCACCGGTCTGGACCTCCTCCGGGGTCAGTACAGCGGTCATGAGGCCTCTTCGGCGTTGAGGGCACCGGCATGGCCGCCCGGTCGGGTGGCGAGGCTGTCCGCTGCCTTCATGCCGAGGTCGCCGCTGCGGCCGGAGGTGATGAGCTCGACCACCTGGTTGCGGGTGACAGCCTGCAAGCGGACCTGTGCAGCCATCCGTCCGAGGTAGAGCACCGAGATGTTGTCGGCGACCGCGAAGACGTCGTTGAGGTTGTGGCTGATGAGCACGACGGCCAGGCCGTGGTCCGCGAGACGGCGGACGAGCTTGAGGACCTGTTCCGTCTGGGCGACACCCAGCGCAGCGGTCGGCTCGTCAAGGATGACGAGCTTGGAGTTCCACAGGACGGAGCGGGCGATGGCGACGGTCTGCCGCTGCCCGCCGGACAGGCTGGCGACCTGCTGCCGGATCGACTTCACGGTGCGGACCGACAGGCTGGCGAGGGTCTCTTTTGCGCGCCGCTCCATGGTGGCCTCGTCGAGGCGTCCGCCCTTGGTCAGCTCGCGGCCGAGGAACAGGTTGTGGACGATGTCGAGGTTGTCGCACAGGGCGAGGTCCTGGTAGACGACCTCGATGCCGAGCGCATTGGCCTGCTTGGGGTTGGTGACGCTGACGCCGTGCCCGTCGAAGGTGTACTGACCGTCGTCGAAGCCGTAGATCCCCGCGACGCCTTTGATGAGGGTGCTCTTTCCGGCGCCGTTGTCTCCCACGAGGGCGGTCACCTGACCGGGGAAGACATCGAGGTCGACCTCTTCCAGTACCTGGACGGCACCGAAACTCTTGTTGACGCCGCGCAGCGAGAGCAGCGGCGCGACGCCGGCCCCGAGCTCGGTCTCGAGGGGGGCCTTGCTCATGCTCGTCATCGCGTCTTCGCCGTCCTGCCTGCTTGGTCGCGGGATCACCGCGGAGGTGTGGTGAAGCGCCTACCCGCTGGTGGCCCGGACAAAAACACCCAGGCCACCAGCGGGTCGGTCCTGCTAGGAGATGCCGGCCTTCTTGCACGCAGCCGCGAAGTCAGCGGTGCAGACGTCAGCGGCCTTCTGGAAACCGTCGTCGATGACTTTCTTCACGGTGTCCTTGTAGATCGCGACCGGCACCTCGAGCGCGGACGGGACCTTCTTGTTCAGGACGGTGTCCATGACCGAGCCCTTGGCAATGCCCGTGGCATCGGTGCCCTTGATGAGCGCGATCGCCAGCGAGGCGGCAGCGTCGGCCTCAGCCTTGATGGCCTTGTAGACCGTCATGCACTGGTCGCCGGCGAGGATGGCCTGCAGGCCCGCGACACTCGCATCCTGACCCGTGACCGGCACCTTGCCGTTGAGCTTGTTGGCCTTGAGGCGGGCGATGATGCCGCCGGCCATCGTGTCGTTGGCCGAGACGACGCCGTCGATCTTGCCGCCCTGAGCGGTGTAGAGCTGCTCGAAGGCGGTGCCAGCGACGTTGGCGTCCCACTTGCCGGTCTGGTCGCCGACGATCTTGTAGTCACCGGAGGCGACCTTGGCCTTGAGTCCGTCGACGTAGCCCTTCTTGAACAGGGCGGCGTTGTTGTCGGTCGGGTCGCCGTTGATGAGGACGAGGTTGGCCTTGGTCTTGCCCAGG
>JAYTHM010000166.1:0-1741 GCA_043732645.1 Frankiales bacterium | reverse complement strand
CGACCGGGGCCACCGCGAGCTGCCGATCCGCGCCGACTACGTCGGCAAGAACATCCCCAGCTCGCTCCGGGAGACGATCCACGTGCAGCTCACCGAGCACGACGGCACCGATGCGGTGCTGCTGGGACCCGCGCGGATGTCTGCGTGAAGCGCCACCTGCTGTCGGCTGCCGACCTCAGCCTCGACGATGCTTTGCTGATCCTCGACACCGCTGAGGAGCTGGCCCAGGTCAGTGAGCGCACCGTGAAGAAGCTCCCGACGCTACGTGGCCGCACTGTCGTCAACCTGTTCTTCGAGGACTCGACCCGCACGAAGACCTCCTTCGAGCTGGCCGCCAAGAGGCTGTCCGCGGACGTCATCAACTTCGCCGCCAAGGGCTCCAGTGTGTCCAAGGGCGAGACCCTCAAGGACACCGCGCTGACGCTCGAGGCTATGGGCACCGACGCGGTGGTCATCCGGCACAGCTGGTCGGGCGCGCCGGTCAACCTGGCGCGGATCATCCGCGGGTCGGTCGTCAACGCCGGTGACGGCACCCACGAACACCCCACCCAGGCCCTGCTCGACGCGTTCACGATGCGCCGCCGGCTTGGTCGGCTCGAGGGCCTCAAGGTCACAATCGTCGGCGACATCCTGCACAGCCGGGTGGCGCGCTCCAACGTCCTGCTGCTGCGCACCCTGGGCGCCGACGTAACACTGGTCGCACCACCGACGCTGCTGCCCACCGGGGTCGACGCCTGGCCAGCCGAGGTCTCCTACGACCTCGACGCAGTGCTGCCGAAAAGCGACGTCGTCATGATGCTGAGGGTCCAGCGGGAGCGGATGGGTGCCGCCTACTTCCCCAGCGTCCGCGAGTACTCGCGCCGCTACGGCCTGGACGTCGACCGCGCCGCGCAGCTGCAGGACCACGCGATCGTCATGCACCCCGGACCGATGGTCCGCGGGATGGAGATCGCCTCCGAGGTCGCCGACGGCCTGCGCTCCACCATCCAGGAACAGGTGGCCAACGGGGTCAGCGTCCGGATGGCCGTCCTCTACCTGCTGCTCGGCGGTTCCGAGCCGGCGATCGGGAGTGTCGAATGACCAGCTGGGTTCTCAAGGACGTCCTGCCGTACGGCGAGGGCTCGCCGGTGGACGTCCTGCTTTCGGCCGGCGTCATCGCCGAGATCGGCTCGGGCCTTTCCGGGGAGGAGCTCTTCGACGGTTCCGGCTGCGTGCTGCTGCCGGGGCTGGTCGACCTGCACACCCACCTGCGCGAGCCCGGCCGCGAGGACGCCGAGACGGTCGAGACCGGGACCCGGGCCGCGGCCGTCGGCGGCTTCACCGCCGTACATGCGATGGCCAACACCGATCCGGTGGCCGACACCGCCGGTGTGGTGGAGCAGGTCTGGCGGCTTGGGCAGGCCGCCGGGCACTGCGACGTGTTTCCGGTCGGCGCCGTGACGGTCGGACTCAAGGGGGAACAGATGGCCGAGCTCGGCACGATGGCCGACTCCGCCGCCCGCGTCCGGGTCTTCTCCGACGACGGCAAGTGCGTCAGCGACGCGTCCCTGATGCGTCGTGCCCTTGAGTACGTCAAGGCCTTCGACGGCGTCATCGCCCAGCACGCCCAGGAGCCCCGGCTCACCGACGGCGCCCAGATGAATGAGGGCGTGAACTCTTCGCTGCTCGGGCTGGCCGGCTGGCCCGCCGTCGCGGAGGAGGCGATCATCGCCCGCGACTGTCTGCTGGCCGCCCACGTCGG
>JAYTHM010000165.1:0-1741 GCA_043732645.1 Frankiales bacterium | reverse complement strand
GTGCCGTGCTGGTTGCCGCCCTCGCACTCGCCACCGAGCTGGCGCTGTCCGTTGTGCAACGGCTGGTGGACCCGACGCTCGGTAGCGCACGAAGGTCCCGGGTCCGATAACCTTTAGGACTTGCCCGTTGGCGCTTAATGCGCGGCGGACCGAGTTGGAGGACAGCCCCGTGAAGCACCTGTTTGCCCTGCCCATGATCGCTGTCCTGACCCTCGGGGCCACGGCCTGCGGTGGCAGCGGCAACACGGCCGCACCCCGTGTCAGCAGCAACCCGGCGGCTTCGTCGACCGGGCTGCCGTCGACCGGTGGGAAGGGCAGCATCAAGATCGGCGCCGCCAACTTCCCCGAGAACGGCATCCTGGCCGAGGTCTACAAGCAGGCCCTCGCGCACGCCGGCTATGACGCCAGTGTGGTGTCGCTGACGACCCGCCCCAACATCGTGACCGCTCTGCAGAACGGCGGGATCCAGGTCGAGCCCGACTATGTCGGCAGCCTGACGGAGTACTTCAACAAGGCCGCGAACGGCCCCGGTGCAAAGCCC
Source organism: Frankiales bacterium (assembly GCA_043732645.1). GTDB lineage: Bacteria > Actinomycetota > Actinomycetes > Mycobacteriales > SCTD01 > RYN-111. Next base: position 1,200 of record JAYTHM010000165.1, on the reverse strand, counting down.
GTTGCGAGCGGGGATCTGCAGGCGACCTTCACCCAGGCCAAGACCTTCGCCTCTGCCAAGGGCCTGACCGTGCTCACGCCGTCTGCGGCGGCCGACCAGAACGCCTTCGCCGTCACCAAGGCCTTCTCGACGAAGAACAACGTCACCAAGCTGTCGGACCTGGCGGCCTACAAGGGCCCGCTGGTCCTCGGCGGCACCCCGGAGTGCAAGACCTATCCGCTGTGCCAGCCCGGCCTCGAGAAGCTCTACGGCCTGCGCTTCACCGGCTTCCAGCAGACCGACCTCGGAGGCACCCTGTCGGTCAGCAAGCTCAAGAGCGGCGCCGTCACCCTCGGTGAGTACCTGTCCAGCGACGGCGGTGTGAAGGCCAACGACTTTGTCGTCCTCGAGGACGACAAGCACCTGCAGTCCGTCGACAACATCGTGCCCGTTCTCACGGCCTCGGTGGCGAAGGACCCTCTGGTGTCCCAGATCCTCGAGGCGGTGTCGGCGGCCATGACGACCGAGGACCTGATCGCTCTGAACGCCGAGGTCAGCATCGACCGCAAGCTCCCCGCCCAGGCCGCCACCGACTTCCTGACCGCCAAGCACCTGTTGTAAGCGCGCGAGCAGCCGACCGGCCTGGATGAGGGCCGGCACGAGGCGGGTGCAGAGCCTTGGGCTGGTCGGCACGCTGCCCGAGGTGTTCGTGCCCCGGCCTGAGCGTCGACGCTCGCTGAGATCGGTCGGAACCCAGGACACGTCGTACGGGCCGCCCGGGAGGTGTTCGGAACTGGGCGGGCGAGCGTGAGCGTGCGCTCGAACACCCCACCCGGGGCGGGCAAGGCTGGGCTGGCAGGGCTGGGCTGACCGGGCCGAAGCAGGGCGGGCTGGGCTGACCGGGCCGAAGCAGGGCGGGCTGGGCCGGCCGGGCCGAGGCAGACTAGGTGGGTGGACCTCCCGGAGCTGACCCCGAGCCGGTGGCTGACGGCCTGGAGCCTTGACCTGCCCGTCGCCCTCGCGGTCCTCGCCGTCGCCGTCGGCTATCTCGCCCTGGTACGCCGGGAGCGCCGTCGCGGCCGTCCCTGGTCCACAGGGGCCATCGCGTGGTTCCTGCTGGGTGGCCTCGGGCCGGTGGTCGTCGCGACGATGTCGTTCCTCGGGACCTACGACCTCGTGCTGCTGTGGCCACTGGCCGTCCAGGACGTCCTGCTGCTCACC
>JAYTHM010000164.1:0-1743 GCA_043732645.1 Frankiales bacterium | reverse complement strand
CCTCAACGCTCGCACCGCAGTCGGCCGCGGACCCGGCGGACCGGTTGCGGGAGTCGCTGCGCGAGGGTGACGCGAGCACCCCGATCGGGGAGCAGGCGGCTGCCGCCGTACGGGTGCGGTCTGGGTCTGAGGTGTTCCCCAAGCCGCAGGCGCGGCGGGTGATGACGGTGGCGAACCAGAAGGGCGGGGTCGGCAAGACGACCTCGACCGTCAACCTTGCGGTGGCGCTCGCGCTGCACGGCGCGACGGTGCTGGTCGTTGACCTCGACCCGCAGGGCAACGCCTCGACCGCACTGGGCGTACCGCACCACGCGGGCGTCGCGGACGTCTACCAGGTGCTGGTCGACTCGGTCCCGATCGCGGACGTCGTGCAGCCAGCCGACGGGGTACCGCGACTGCGGGTCGTGCCGGCCACGATCGACCTGGCCGGCGCCGAGATCGAGCTCGTGTCGCTGGTGGCGCGCGAGTCGCGCCTGCAGCGGGCGATCGACGCCTACTGCGCCGGGCCGGGCGCGGACGTCGACTACGTCCTGGTCGACTGCCCGCCCTCGCTCGGGCTGCTGACCGTCAACGCGATGGTCGCCACGACCGAGGTGCTGATCCCTATCCAGTGCGAGTACTACGCGCTCGAGGGCCTCGGCCAGCTGCTGCGGACGATCGACATGGTGAAGGCGCACCTCAACCCGAACCTCGCGGTGTCGACGATCGTCCTGACGATGTACGACTCCCGCACCCGCCTGGCCGACCAGGTCGCCGATGAGGTGCGTGAGCACTTCGGCGACGTCGTCCTTGCCACGATGATCCCCCGCTCCGTGCGCGTCTCGGAGGCCCCGGGCTACGGCCAGTCGGTCGTCACCTATGACCCCGGCTCGCGGGGCGCGATGGCATACGTCGACGCGGCCCGCGAGATCGCCGTACGCGGGGTGACGGCTCCCGACTCAGCTCCGGAAGTGGAGTCATGACCGTTCCTGCACGCAAGGGCGGCCTGGGCCGTGGCCTTGGGGCGCTGATACCGCAGGGCCCGGCGGACGTGACCCCCGAGCTGGCCGATGTCGCCGGCGCCCGGTTCGCCGAGCTGCCGATCGCGTCGATCGTGCCGAACCACGCGCAGCCGCGGACTGCCTTTGACGAGGGGGCGCTCAGCGAGCTCGAGCACTCGATCCGTGAGGTCGGGCTGCTCCAGCCGATCGTCGTGCGCCCGCTCCGGCCTGATGCTCAGGGGGGCGAGCGCTACGAGCTGATCATGGGCGAGCGCCGCTGGCGAGCGTCCCAGCGGGTCGGTCTGGCGACGATCCCGGCGATCGTCCGGGACACCCAGGACGACGCAATGCTGCGCGACGCGCTCCTGGAAAACCTGCACCGCTCGCAGCTCAACCCGCTGGAGGAGGCGGCTGCCTACCAGCAGCTGCTCGCCGACTTCGGTACGACGCACGAGGAGCTGGCGATCCGGATCGGCCGGTCCCGTCCGCAGATCTCCAACACGATCCGGTTGCTGGGGCTGCCCCCGGCGGTGCAGTCCCGCGTTGCCGCGGGGGTCCTGTCGGCGGGGCACGCGCGCGCAATCTTGGGCCTGGGCTCGCCCGAGGCGATGGACGCGATGGCGCACCGGGTGGTGGCCGAGGGCATGTCGGTCCGCTCGACCGAGGAGGCTGTCGCGATGGGGGTCGCGTCCTGCGACGCGCCGCCCAAGCGGGGTGCGTCGCAGAAGCGGCTCGTGCCTGAGGCGGCCCGTGAGGTGGCCGA
>JAYTHM010000163.1:0-1743 GCA_043732645.1 Frankiales bacterium | reverse complement strand
GTGCCGGCGACCCACGACGCGCTGCCCGTCATCGCGGTCGGTGCCACCAACCCCAACGAGTCGGTGGCGCTGTTCAGCAACGACGGGCCGTGGGTGCGCGCCCTGCGCCCCGGCGCAGCGCTGGTGAGCAGCTATCCACGGACGTTCGACGCCTCCGGTCAGCCGGCCGCCGAGCTGGTCACCGCCGCGGGCGAGTGGCGTTCGACGCTGGACCCCGACGACTACTCGGCCGGGTTCGCAGTCTGGAGCGGCACCTCCTTTGCCGCACCGGTTCTGGCGGGCCAGATCGCCGCTCAGCTGCTCGCGCTGTACGCCGCCGGCGACCGCGCCGTGGACGCGAATGCGGCGGTCGATCGGGGTTGGACGGCGATCGCCACCGCCACCGCCAACGACCCGGACCCGTTGGTGCGGCCATGATTGAGGCACGGCCCACCGGCGACACCCTGGTGGCCCGGGCAGCAGTGGCGTTCGCCGACTTCCGTGACGGTGACCGGGCAGCGTTCGATGACCTGATGAAGATGGTCACGCCGCTGCTATGGCACACGGCGCGGGGCCAGGGCGTGGACCGGGTGGCGGCCGAGGACGTGCTGCAGACGGTGTGGCTGAGCCTGTTACGCCACGCCGACTCGGTCAGGGACCCAAGAACGGTGGTGAAGTGGCTGTTGACCACCACTCGCCGAGAGGCCTGGCGGGTTCGCCAGCGCGAACGCAGCAGCCACCTGACCCGCGAGCCGCTGGACGGGTCGGATGGAAAAGGCGAGGACTGGGATGGTCCGACGGCCCCCGAGCAGGAGCCCGAGGCGCTGGTCCTGCTCGGTCAGCGCCAACAGCGATTGTGGCAGCACGTGCAACAGCTGCCGCCGAGATGCCGGGCGCTGATGCGGGTCATCGCGTTCGCCGACCGGCCCGACTACGCGCAGATCGCCGACTCGCTGGGCATGCCCCTAGGCAGCATCGGCCCCACCCGAGGCAGGTGCCTGGCCAAGCTGCACGACATCCTCGACCACGACCCGACATGGGAGTCCTGATGGACAACAACCTGGCTGACCAGCCCCTTGACACGACCGATGCGGTCATGCTCGGTGAGGTAGCCCGCCTGTACGAAGAGGTCGACCCCGTTCCACAAGGGCTAACCGATCGGCTTTCGTTCGCCCTGGCCCTGGACGAGCTGTACGCCGAGGTCGCCGAGATGAGCCGGGTGCCCATAGACCTCGCCGGCATTCGGGGTGACCTGGCCGCGGTGCGCACCGAGACCTTGACGTTCACAGCCGAGTCCCTGACCGCCATGATCACCGTGACCCACGTCGGTCCCGACCGAGTACGCCTCGACGGGTGGGTCGCACCGGCGCAGGGGTTGCCGGTGCGACTGCGAATGCAGCAGGGTCGGCTCGAGACCCTCGCCAACCCCGCAGGGCGGTTCTCCTTCGACGATCTACCGGACGGGTTCGTCCAGCTATCCTTCCACCCCGCGACTGGTGGCGATGGTGGCGGCTCAGCGGTTGTGACGCCGTCGTTCGAGCTGTAGACCTCTGGTATGACACGACCGCCGGACCTGGATCTATGGCGGCAGCAGCTGACGGACGCGATAGCGCGCAACAGCAAGGGGCACCCGGCTGAAGCCCAAAGAGCCTTCTCGAAGCTGTTGCGCGCGACACAGGCCTCCGGCGACACTCGTCCGGAGGTGCTGCTGGTGCGCTCACGAGCCCATCTGGGGCTCGCGACGAGCACATTCGACCAGCAGGG
>JAYTHM010000162.1:0-1745 GCA_043732645.1 Frankiales bacterium | reverse complement strand
TGGTCGTGGGTGACGGCACGGCCCGGCGTACCGATAAGGCCCCTGGGCACTTTGACGAGCGGGCCGGCGTCTTCGACGCCGAGGTCGAGAACGCACTGGCAGCAGGCGATCCCGAGGCGCTCCTTGCCCTCGACCCTGTCCTGGCTGATGCCCTGCTCGTGGGCGGGTTGGACGCCTGGCGGGCTGCCGCAAGGGCCGCGCTGGCGGAGGTGCGTCCCGACGGGGCGGCCCCGCGGGGCTGGACCGGTGCCGTCCACCTGGCCGAGGCGCCGTACGGCGTGGGCTATGTCGTGGCGACCTGGATCCCCGCCTGAGGTGGGCATGTTGCATCCTGTCGACGTGACCGCATCCCGAGGACCGCTGGCCGGACTGCGCGTCGTCGAGCTCGCCGGGCTGGGGCCGGGGCCGTTCGCCGCGATGCTGCTCGCCGACCTCGGCGCCGACGTCATCCGCGTCGACCGCGCCCTCCCCCGTGGCCTGCAGCTCGGCACCGGCGAGCGGGCCGACGTCGTCAACCGTGGCAAGCGCTCGATCGCCGTCGATCTCAAGGACCCCGCGGGGGTCGCGCTGGCCCTCGACCTGGTGGCCACCGCCGACGTGCTCATCGAGGGCTTCCGGCCCGGGGTGGCCGAACGGCTCGGCCTCGGACCTGAGGAGTGCGCCGTCCGCAACGCCCGGCTCGTCTACGCGCGGATGACGGGCTGGGGTCAGGACGGACCGCTCGCCAAGGTCGCCGGCCACGACATCGACTACGTCGCCCTGACCGGCGCGCTGTGGGCCACCGGGCGCGAGGACGAGGCGCCGGTCGCCGCGCTCAACCTGGTCGGTGACTACGCCGGTGGCTCGCTGTTCCTCGTGATGGGCGTCCTCGCGGCCCTGCTCGAGGCCCGCACCTCAGGGCTCGGGCAGGTCGTCGACACCGCGATGGTCGACGGCGTCTCGGTCCTGACGACCATGTTCACCGCGATGGCGCAGATGGGGGTCTGGGACCTTGGCCGCCGGGCAGCCAACGCGCTGGACTCCGCCACGCCCTGGTACGACGTCTACGCCTGCGCGGACGGTAAGTGGGTGGCTGTCGGGGCCCTGGAGCCGCAGTTCTACGCCGAGCTCGTCCGCGTCGCGGGCTTTCGCGAGGGGCGCGACGACAGCCGCTTCCGGCAGGTCCCGCACGACCAGTGGCCGGCGCTGAAGAAGGAGTGGGCCGCGCACTGGCTGACGCGCCCGCGCGATGAGTGGACGGCCCTGCTCGGGCATACCGATGCCTGCGTGCAACCGGTTCTCGACTGGGCCGAGCGCGAGCAGCACCCGCACCTGGTGGCCCGGCACACCTACGTCGAGGTCGACGGCATCACCCAGGCCGCGCCGGCCCCGCGGCTGTCGCGGACCCCGCTGGGGATCCACCGGCCACCGCCGCTGCGCGGGGAGCACAGCTGCGAGGTAGCTGCCGAGCTGGGGCTTTCCGACGAGGCCGTCGAGGCCCTGCTCGCCGGCGGTGCCCTCACCCAGCGTCTTGGATAGGCCGCCTGCGCTACGTCTTGGCCTACGCGTGCGAGTGGGCCCGCGTCACCCGACGTACCGCCTTGTTGTGTCCTAAGAAATGACCCCCCGACGGAGCGTGGGAGCTAGGACGCAGCGGGGGGTGAGGGGACGATCAGGGCGAGGGTGTGGGCGACGCAGGCGGGACGGTCGCTGCCCTCGACCTCGACGGTCGCCTCATTCTTGACCATCAGCGAGCCGTCGGGGCG
>JAYTHM010000161.1:0-1746 GCA_043732645.1 Frankiales bacterium | reverse complement strand
TCGAGGCAGCGATAAACCCCGCCTGTGTCGCCGAGACCGTCTCGGTGCTGGTGACCTGACATGTCCGGGAGGGGTGAGGGCGACAGCGGCATACCGGCCGGTGCGATGGGCGATACCCACGTTCCCGGGCTGGACCTCACACGGTTCCGTGCCTTCTTCGAGGACGCCTGTCCCGGTGGCGTCAACGGCGCCCTTCGTGCGCGGGTGATCGCGGGCGGCAAGTCGAACCTGACCTACGAGGTTACCGACGGTCAGGTCAGCTGGATCGTACGGCGCCCTCCACTGGGTCACGTGCTCGCGACCGCCCACGACATGTCGCGTGAACACCGGGTGATCACCGCGTTGCACCCCACCGACGTCCCGGTGCCAGCGACATACGCACTATGCACGGACACCGACGTCATCGGGGCGCCGTTCTACGTGATGGAGCGGGTGCAGGGTACGCCGTACCGCCTCGCGTCCCAGCTCGAACCGCTCGGGTCTGGGCGCACCGGCACCATCTCCGCGCGGATGGTGGACACCCTGGCCACTTTGCACCGGGTCGACCCCGCGGCTGTCGCGCTCAGTGACTTCGGCCGGCCGCAGGGGTTCCTGGCGCGTCAGGTGCGGCGGTGGAAGAAACAGCTCGACGCCTCGCACAGCCGCGATCTGGTCGGTGCCCACGACCTGCACCACCTGCTCGAGGCCAATCTGCCCGTCGAGGGCGCGCCGGCCGTGGTGCACGGCGACTTCCGCCTCGACAACCTGATGGTCGACGACGACGACCAGGTGGCCGCAGTGATCGACTGGGAGATGGCCACCGTGGGCGACCCCCTCACCGACCTGGCGCTGTTGCTGGTCTACCAGCGGATGGCGCGCCTCGACACCGGCTACGCCATCGCAGATGCCTCCACGGCACCCGGTTTTCTCACTGACGTGGAGATTCTCAACCGGTATGCCGACCGCAGCGGGCGTGACCTCTCGGAGATGGGCTTCTACCTCGGGCTTGCTCACTACAAACTGGCCGTGATCCTCGAAGGCATCCACTACCGCTACGCCCATGGACAAACCGTGGGCGGCGGGTTCGACACCGTGGGCGCCATCGTCGAACCCCTGCTCGCTGCCGGACTCACATCCATGACGGAGAACCACTGATGGACTTCGCTGCCAGAGGTAGACCGGCATCGTCAGGTCCTTCCCCAGCTCACGACCCGCCGGCGGTCGGGCCCGGGAGCAGCCCCTCGGTGGGCCGAACTCGGCTACATCGGAAGCCCGCAGCGCGTCGGACGTTGGGACACGAGTTCGCTTCGATTCGCCGCAGCGGTCTTTGTCTCAGTTCTTGTCTCATTCGTCGTCGTCCGACGGCGTTCGGCGACCGCCACGGACAGCCCCGTTGAGCACGTGGCGGACGCTGGCGACCGTGCCTGAACCCTGGTTCGCAGAACTCGAAAGCGTGTGTGGGGGAAACTTCACCGTGGGTTCAAATCCCACCGCCACCGCTCGGGGTCGTCCGCGACCGTTCCTTGCAAGGACGGTCCCGGACGGCATCACCCACGCTGGATGAGTGGCCTGCCCGAGAGCACTCGTGAATCTCGCAGGAAGAGATGAACTGGCTCGGCCAGGCGCCAGGCGCCAAGGGCCGCGGGTGGCGGTCCGCCGACCGCGAGTTACCCGGGCGTAGGTGCCCCAGGAGGAGTGAGGGCAGACTGGGCGCGTGCCCGCTCACTACCGCGCCCCTGGGTGGTTCACCCGCAACGTCTTCAATCG
>JAYTHM010000160.1:0-1746 GCA_043732645.1 Frankiales bacterium | reverse complement strand
GAGGTTGCCGACCAACCTGAGATCCACCGCCAAGAGTCGTTGGGATTTCACGACGTGGTCTAACTCGAAGGGTGCGTCGGGCCGGTTCGGAATGACATATTGAACCGACCAAGGAGCGGACCGCCGGACGCGGGCTTGTCGCACGAGTGCCCGAGCGTCGGTCTTGGAGATGAGTCGGGGGAGTAGTGCACGTTGTTCTTTGACGCAAGGACTCGTCGTAGCTTGGCTGGCAGGGTCGAGTCGGGCAGGTCGACAGTGTCCAGCAGAGCCGCCGCGGTGTCGTGGTCCTGGCTTCGGCTGTAGCGACCCAGTCGCAGGCCGCAGATGGCATCGGTGGCGGCGACGCCGCGAGCACCGCCGGGACTGCGGCCATGTTGGAGCGAGTCTGGTCGGCTGGCTCGCTCAGGACCATCTCGGCGACGTCGATGATCGCCTTGGCTTGTTCGCGACGTCCGCGGGCCTCGGCGGGGGTGCAGGAAATGACCCGTGAACTTCCTCTCGGACTCATGACACGCTCCGGAGGAGGTCGAGGAGGCGGGTGCCCATCAGGTGGATGTGGTCGGTCCGCCATGAGACCAGCAGTGGGTCTTCGGCTGCGATCATGGCGGCCAGGATGTCGGGCGTCGGGTCGACGATGTGCCCGCGGTTGCTGGTCCACCTCAGTATGTCTGCGGCCAGCTGGTCTATCTACGCCGCACGCGCTTCCTGGTCTGCGGTAAGCACGACCGGGAGGTCGATGTCGCTGGTTGTTGTGGCTTCTCCGCGTGCGAAGGAGCCGAAGAGGCTGGTGTGCATAGGTTCGGGCGACCAAATCGACAACGCGTTGATGATGCGGTCGATGATTGTTGTGCGCAGTCGGGTGAGTGCGACGATTGCGTCAGCCGCCACGTGGTCTCGGTTGAGCAGGTAGAACTTGGCGCCGGGGGTGCTCTTCGGCAAAGACGATGCCCTGAGCCACGAGTCGGGTGAGCACCCGACGGACTCCGTCCGGGCTACCAGTGCCGGCCATTCGGTGAACCTGTGCGCCGCTCGCCCTCGCCGTGGTGGCTGCCAGGGCATGCAGAGCGGCCGCGTCCAAGGTCGGCGTGACCACCGCCAGTGGCATCGCTAAATTCACCCAAGGAGCGCGATCGCATCGCCGGCGACCAGCGCTTAGGTGGCCAAAGGCGCTGTCTACCGCAGTCTGGCAGGAGCTCCGGTTGGCCGAGTGACGCAGGCAGTGAGGAAACAATCGAGAGCGCCGTGAAAGGCGACCGGCTGCTCGACCCACGGGTAGTTGATGCAGCTCACTGGAATTCCCCAGGGGTGCTCATCGAAGTTCCCCACCTGGTGGGCGCCGACGCGCCGGTTGCCCGTCAAGACGGTCGAGTGTCTTGAGGCAGCACTGGGACACGATCTGGAAGATCGTCGCAGCGGCCTCGGCGGGCAACGCGAGGTAGCCCAGCTCGTCGACTGCGCCGACGTCGGCAACACGGCAGGCTCTGCGATGAGGACCTCCCATACCGAGCAGTGCGACCCGCTCTTGGACGGCGCCTTGCCCTCGCACGGCGAAGTGTCGCGTCAGGGGGCGGCCGACCCGCGGGCGGCTTCTTGCTCGATCACCGCTTCAAGGTCGCTGAGTCGGTTCAGGCCGCTGAGGGCCTGGCCCATGCGGGGGTTCGTGGCCAGCCGTTCCCGATTCCGGTGCAGGAAGGCCCAGTACCCAGCGGTGAAGGGGCAGGCATCCTGGCCAACTCGCTTGCGCGG
>JAYTHM010000159.1:0-1747 GCA_043732645.1 Frankiales bacterium | reverse complement strand
CACGGAGGTCACGCTGATAGCCGTCAGGGCGGCCCTGCTGAGCCGCCGGAATTCCTCCGAGCCGATTCCGAGGATGCGTCGGTCCCTGCTGCGCACCGCAGCGAGGCTGGCGAGGACGGTGGCCGCAATGGTCATCCACGTCCAGGACGCTGGGGGCTGCGTCGGATGCCGCACATCGTAGTAGCCGGCCACGACGGCGAGTGCCGTGGCGACGGACGCGAGGTCGGCGAGCACGAGGGTCCACCGCCCTGGTCGGCCGCCCTCCGAGCGGGAGGGGCCGGACGCCACCGGTTCAGTGGCCGGGTGTCGGAGATCGAACGAGGCCTCCGCGCGGCCGTCGATACTCGCACCCTCACCCAGCGTGGTACTCACGGCACTCTCCCGGTTCCTTCTCGTTGACGGACATCCCCGCAACGTTGCGGAACACGTAGGTGCAGCTCGTGAACCACCTTCCCGAGACTGCCGCGACCCGTAACGCTCTGTATGGGTCGCAGAGACGAGCATGCTCCCGCTTCCCGGAGTCAGCCACCGGTGGGTGAACTGTCTTATTTTTGGTGCACGCAGCGTGACTACTGCATCCTCTAGGGTGAAGTTGCCAGGCTGCAGCAATGACCTCGAGGGATGAACGAAAATCGCGTCCTGGGTCCAGTAGTCACGCGCCGGTGCTCAGCGCCGCGTGACGCACCGACCGACCGTGATCGGACGCGCCAGTAGGCCACTCCTTGACCAGGTTGACCGCTTCGTGCACGACGTCGTACACGCCCTCACCGGTGGCACGGAGTGCCCGCCACCCCCGGCCAGCGCCGACTGAGTGGCGCGCGCGCCGTGGAGGTGTTGTCCCCCGTGGTCGCTGTCGCCCGCCGGTCCGGCCACACCACGCTGGAGACGCTCCGTGCGCTGCGGCCGTCGTGGACGCCTTGCACCCGCGGACGCTGGAGGACCTGGACGAGGTTTTCTCCGCGCTCACCGGCGGCGAAGTCGCCTGGGCCGTGCTCGAGGGACCCGTCCTCAGCGGCGGCGTCCACGAGCGGCCGATGATGCGGGACACAGACCTCGACCTGCTGGTGGGCCCGTCCCGGGTGCAACGGACGGTGGAAGTGCTGCTCGAGGGTGACGCCAACGTGCTGCCCGTCGACCGTTGAGGACCGCCACCTGCTGCTGCACGCGTGCGTCTCGGGGTGCACGTCGCTGCGGTGGCTCCTGGACGCGTTTCAGTGCGTGCGCTGGCTCGCGCTCTCACCGGTGGAGCTGGCGGCCCGGGCGGCCGAGCTCGGGCTGACCACCCCTGCCAGATGGTGCTCGACAACGTGCTCACGTACGGCAACCCCACCGTGACGCCTTGGGCCGCGACCTTGGGTCGGGAGACCCCGTGGACCCTGTTGCTCGCAGGAATGAGCCGACGGCGTCCGCGTGCGGCCCCGCAGTGGCAGCCCGCAACTCGAAGAGCTGGTTCACGGCGATGCGGCCCTCGACGGTGGCGAGCCTGGCTGCGTCAGCCCGGCTCGCGGCACTGTCGGTGCTGTTCAATACCTGCTCTGGGTACTTCCATGCTCTTCCTCGCCTCGTCGCGGTCAGTCGGCGCCTCTCCCGCGACCCGCGCAATGACCACGCGGCTCGTGAGGCTGTCCGCTCTCAGGCAGGAGATCAGGCGGACCATCTGGGCGGGCTCCTGGTCGCTGCCGATCAGGTAGGTCACCCGCGACGGATCGGTCACGACCTGGCCGCCACCCGCCGCGCCGCGCGGCGC
>JAYTHM010000158.1:0-1748 GCA_043732645.1 Frankiales bacterium | reverse complement strand
GGTTGATGGCGACGGCGTTGCCGACGGCCGACAGCATCGGGACGTCGTTGACGGAGTCGGAGTACGCCGTACACAAAGAAAGGTCAAGGCCCTCGCGCTCGGCGAGGGCCTTGACCGCCTCTGCTTTGGACGGCCCGTGCAGCGGCTCACCCACCAGGCGTCCGGTGTAGAGCCCGTTCTCGACCTCCGCGACCGTGCCGAGGGCGCCGGTGAGGCCGAGGCGCTTAGCGATGATACGGGCGAGCTCGACGGGCGTGGCGGTGACCAGGAAGACCCGCTGGCCGGCGTCGAGGTGGGTCTGGGCGAGGGCCCGGGTGCCAGACCAGATCCGCTGCGCCATCAGCTCGTCGTAGATCTCCTCGCCGTAGGCAATGATGTCCGCCACGGCCTTGCCGGCGACGAGCGACAGCGCCTTCTCGCGGGCCTCGGCGACCGCGGCGAGGTCCTCCTTGCCGCGGACCCGAAAGCGCAGCTGCTGCCAGCCGAAGCGGAGCAGGTCGCCGGTCGTGACCAGGCCACGGCCGGCCATGCCCTTGCCGAAGAAGTAGATCGAGGCGCCGCGGATCATGGTGTTGTCGACGTCGAAGAACGCGGCCGCCGTCGGGTCGGCGCCGATCTCCAGCGAGGCCTCGACCTCGGCGGCGGCCGCCGCTGCCGAGGCCGCACCGGCGAGGACGGCACTGACGCCGTCACCCTCGGACTTCCTGCGCATTCTGACCACAACAGAAGCCTAGTGGGCACTCGCCGGCAGAAGGACGAGCCTTCAGAAGAAGACCGAGCGGCGCTGCATGAGCAGCGTGTAGAGCGTCGACTGGATCGTCTCGCGCACCTGGTCGGTGAGGTTGAAGACCAGCATCGGGTCCTCCGCGGCAGCGGCGCCGCCGAGGTGGGCGGTCTCGATCGGCTCGCCGAACTCGATGATCCACTTCGACGGAAGGGGCACCGCACCCAGCGGCCCCAGCAAAGGGAAGAAGGGAGTGATCGGCACATAGGGCAGGCCGAGCAGTCGCGAGAGCGTCTTGCTGTTGCCGATCAGCGGATAGATCTCCTCGGCCCCCACGATCGACACCGGGATGATCGGCTTGCCGGTGCGCAGGGCGGCCGACACGAACCCACCGCGACCGAACCGCTGGAGCTTGTACCGCTCGGCGAACGGCTTGCCGATTCCTTTGTACCCCTCAGGGAAGACCCCGACGACCTCGTCGGCGGACAGCAGCCGCTCGGCGTCGGCGTTGCACGCGAGCGTGTTGCCGGCCTTGCGTGCGATCGGCGCGACGATCGGCATGGTGAAGACGAGGTCCGCGCCGAGCAGCCGAAGGTTGCGATGCGCGGGGTGGTGGTCGTGCAGCGCGAGGGTCGTCATGAGCGCGTCAACGGGGATCGTGCCGCTGTGGTTGGCCACGATCAGCGCGCCACCGACGTCGGGCACGTTGTCCAGGCCGCGGGTCTCGACCCGGAACCACTTGTCGTAGAGCGGTCGCAACGGCGGCAGGAAGACGTGCTCGGTGAGGTCCTGGTCGAAGCCGAATTCGTCGACGTCGTAGTCGCCGGTGATCCGGCGCCGCAGGAACGCCAAGCCTCCTGCGAGCTTGTGTTCCCACGTCCCGGCCGAGACCTGCGGGGGCACCGGGGGCGGGGGCGGGGTCTCCTCGGCCTTGGCCGAGCGGCGCTTGTTCGGCTCCGGCTCGGTGGGCATGGCGCGCAGCTGGATGACCCTGGCCTCAGGCACGGACCGGCTCCTTAACAGT
>JAYTHM010000157.1:0-6109 GCA_043732645.1 Frankiales bacterium | reverse complement strand
GCAACGGATGAGTTCGCGGGCGTGCCCGTGACCGCGCGGCCAGGCCGCCAGCATCCCGGCGGTCGCGACCGACCTGCCTTCGGCACGCAGCTCTTGGGCAACGAGGGCCGTGCGTCCCGATCGCCGGGCCGCCCGCCTGCTGGCCGGCGCGCTCTCGACGATGAGCAGGCTCGCGGGGAGCACGGGTGGCGCCCAGTCGACCCAACCTCCGCTGACGCCGACAGCGGTGACCAGCACGATCAGCAGGCCCTCGCAGACACCCACGGCCAGCACCAAGGCCGCCACGATGGCCACCAGCTGGCCCGCTTCGATCGCGGTCAAGGATGCCGGCGTATCGACGATCACCACGGCATGCGGCGTGGCACGCACCCGACGCCGGGCATGGGCGGCCGCGAGGAGCAGCAACCAGAACGAACCGGCGGTGACCCGCCACGCGGCGCCGACGATCCGCGTCTTCGCCGGCGCAGCCCCGTACGCACGGGCAACGATGCCAGCCAGGTGCAGCAAGTCCCTCCAACGCGGCACCCCACCGACCGCCCAGCCGGCCACCGCCCCGCCCAAAGACGCGCTCACGCGAACGGCCGCGGACTGATCCGGCAAACAGCCAGCTCGGACGCGGCCAAGGTGGTCAGGGCGACGGCCACACGACCCGACTCCCTCATGAGGGCGTCGGCGGCGACAGACAACAGGACGTCGTTGACGGGCATGGCCACCAGTGTGACCACCACGGCCGACAAACCGGGTGCCGAAGGGCGCCACCTTAGGCCCCGTCACGGCGCTGATCTGGCCCTCGGTGCGAGTGTGACCGAACGCCCTGGCCGAAGCTCAACCAGGATTGGATGTCACACCGATGTCACAGACGAACCAGCATGAGGCATCATGAGCTGACACAGACCGGAAGCAGTCGCGGACCGCCGCACCCCTTCTGACCTGCGAAAACAGCACAGGACGACACGAAGCGGCACGACCCGGACCGAGGTCCGGGCCGTGCCTGGGACGAGTCGGTCTGTAAGCCGGGTTCTGTCCCTTCGCCGGAGCGGAGGTGACGGTCATCCATCTAGGGCCGCTGTTGCCAACGGCCTCTTGCGGTCTACCCACAAGCTCGGGCGGGCCGCCCTCGAACGCCTGCGCCGGTCCCCCGAGAGGGACCTTCTTGACCTTGCTCCAGGTGGGGTTTGCCGAGCCGCCCGGGTCACCCCGGGCGCTGGTGGGCTCTTGCCCCACCGTTTCACCCTTACCTCCCCCCGAGAGGAGAGGCGGTCTGCTTTCTGTGGCACTTTCCCGCGGGTCACCCCGGGTCGCTGTTAACGACCACCCTGCCCTGTGGAGCCCGGACTTTCCTCGACGCCATCCCTTCGCAAGAAGTGACGGCGCCGCGACCGTCCGACCGACTCATCCCGCTCACACACTATCGGTCCTCGAAGCTGACCTCGATCTTCTCGAAGCCCTTGGCCTGCTGCGTCGTCGCCAACGAGGTGTACGCCAGCTCGTCCGCCCTGGTCAGCACCACGTCGTCGGTGAAGGGTGTGAGCAGCGAGCGTGGCCACAGCCGCCGGCAGTGGACCGCGTTGACCTCCGCGCAGATCAGGGTCGTGAAGGCCGCAAGGTAGAGCCACCCCAGCAGCCCCAAGACGATCGCGAACAGCCCGTAGACCTCCGAGGCCCGCTTGACCTGGTGCGCCACCAGGAGGCTTCCGACCGCCTGCAGCACCTGCCACGCCACAGACGCGGCCAGCGCCCCTGGCCACAGCTCGCGCAAGTGGACGTGCCGGGCGGTAAGGAAGCGGAAAATCCCGAGGAACAGCAGGGCATTTCCCGCCAAGGACACGAATACGGCGGCCAGCGTGCCGACGGTCCCCAGGTCCTTGCCGAAGGCGCCACCGGAGGTAAACAGCCCTGAAAGCACCGTCGTCGCGACGGTGCCGGCACCCAGGACGGCCACCACCCGAAGGCTCCGGACGCGGCTGCGGATCGGGTTGAGGCGGCGGTGCCGAGGGACCCCCCAGATGGCGTTCATGGCGTTCTGACCGGCCTGGGCGATGCCGATCGCGCCGTACAGGGAACCAAGGACACCTACGACCAGTGCCGGTGTCGACCCCTTAAGGGTGCCCACGTTGGAGCGCAGCTGGTCGCCGATGATGGGGAACTGTGCGAGCGTCGACCCTAGGACCTGGGCCTGCAGGTGAGGGTCGTTGGCCAGGACGAATCCCAGGATCGTGACGAGCAGCAGCAGCAGAGGGAACAGGCTCAGGAAGCCGTAGTACGCCAGCAGCGCCGCGAGGTAGCCGCCCTGGTCGTCGACGAACTTGTAAACCACGGCGAGGGGGAACCCGGCCCAACGGTGGTCGCGCTGGTAGGCGTCGAGGCGGTCGATCACGTGTGCTCGGCGACGAAGTCGTCCGGCTCCTTGTCGCTGATGTCGAGCCGCGCCTTGCGTGCGGAGGTCTTGGCCGGTTCGAGGCCGAGGCCGGTGCGCGGGGCGATCGCGGCCCGGCGGCCCAGGTGCGAGAGTACCTCATCTTCCCCCATGTGCTCGGTGTTCGCCGATGGGGCCGCCCCGACGGCCTTCCACCAAGCGTTCGAGCCGACGGGTTCGGCAGCCACATCGGCGATCGCGTCGCGGATGTCGTTGTGGTCGCCGATGGCGTCCTCGGTCTCGGAGGCGTCCGGGTCCGACAGCTCAAGCACCCGTGGACAGAGCACGGCCTCCTCGGCTGCAGCGTGCGTCTCGAGGATGTCCGCGAGGTCGCCCCAGATCGCCGCGAGGCGAGGGTGGTTGACAGGGTCGGTCTCGTCGAGCAGCGCGAAGGTCTTGCGCTGGCGGTGGTGGTCCTCGAGCACGAGGTCAGCGATGTCCATGAGGACCTTGTACCCGCGCACGAGATTCCCAGCACCCGACGTTGATTTCTCTTCGATCACGTGTGAAACCACACGGGGCAGGACATGATCGTCCGCTGTGGCTCCCCGCCGCCTGCTCGGCACCCTGACCCCGCTGACCGGCCTCCCGCACCGGGCGCGGCAGGTGAGGTGACGGATGGCCGTGACGGGCCCTTGTCGCTGTCCTCGTAATGACGGCGTTGCTCGCGCTCTGGCAGTGACGGGACCTCACCGGCTGGTACGCCGTGCCGCAGACCCTCGTCCCTAAGGACCGGGTCCACTTCCTGGGCTCGTCCGTGGCCTGCCTGCTGCTGGTCCCAACCTTGCTGCTCGGCGCCCCTGTCGCCTGGGCCGCCTCGACGAGCGTCCTCGTCGCGGTGGCCTTTGCCTTGTGGCATTGCAGACCCCCTTCGAGGCCACCGGAGGCGCGAACGTCGTCAACAACCTGCCGGCGTACCTGGCTATGGAGCGGGTGGTGCCACACGACCAGCTGCTAGCCCTGCTGCTCGGCACGGTGCCGCTGCTCTGAGGCCTGCGACCCTGTGCGGCGAGCATCGTGCCGACCGGACCCCCTGGGCTGAGTCAGCCCTCGGCGAGCCCGTCGAGGTGGTGAGTGTCATTGAGCGAGCGGACGACGGCCGGACCGTCGGAGAACCACTGCACCTCTGACAGGCACGCCAGGTCGAGGTGCATCCGGTACAGCGCGGTGGGCGGCGCGTCGAGGGCGAGCCTCAGCAGCGTCTTGATGGGAGACACGTGGCTGACGACGACGACCTTCTTGCCACCGTGCCTGACTAGGAGCCGGTCGCGGGCCTGACGGACGCGGGTGGTGGTCGCGTCGAAGCTCTCCCCGAACGGCGGCGCCACCGAGGACGAGGCCAGCCAGGCGTCGAACTCCCGTGGCCACTTCTGGCGGATGTCGGCGAAGGTGTTGCCCTCCCAGTCACCGAAGTCGGTCTCCCGGAAGCCCTCCTCGACCTCCACCTCGAGGCCGAGTGCAGCGGCGACGGCCTCGGCGGTCTGCCGGGCGCGCGACAGCGGCGAGCTCACGACGACCTCAGCCCCCGACCCCGCAAGCCGCGCCGCGGCGGCAGCCGCCTGGGCCTTGCCGACCTCGGTCAGCTGCGGGTTGCCGGTCCCGGAGAAGCGCTTCTCGACCGACAGCGGCGTCTGACCGTGCCGAAGCAGGAGCATCGTGGTCGCCCGGACGGTAGTGCCGGACCAGCTGGTGCCGGTCGCCGACGAGAGGGGAGCAGCGACGGCCGGCGTCTCCCGCTCGGCCAGCCACGCGTCGGCCCCATCAGCCTTGCCGGTGTCCCCGCCGGCTCGCCAGACCAGGCCCTTGGCTGCCGCGTCCATCGCCTCGTTGGCCAGCCGATCGGCATGCTTGTTCTGCTCGCGCGGGATCCAGGTGAAGCGGACCCGAGGTAGCTGCGCGACGAGGGCGGCGGCGGCGCGGGCAAGCGGCTTCATATCGGGGTGCTTGACCTGCCAGCGCCCTGACATCTGCTCAACGACCAGTTTGGAGTCCATCCGGACCTCGACCTCGGTGGCCCCGACCGCGATAGCCGCAGTGAGCCCGGCGATCAGCCCGGAGTACTCGGCGACGTTGTTGGTGGCGCGACCCAGCCCGGCTGCCCGTTCGGCCAGCACCTCCCCGGTGACGGCGTCGAGGACGACGGCGCCGTACCCGGCGGGGCCGGGGTTGCCGCGCGAGCCGCCGTCGGCCTCGATGAGGACGCGCGTCACGCGGGCAGGCTCACAGACCCGACTCGGCCGTGCGCACGATGATGCGCCGACACTCGTGCCGCAGGACCTCGTCGACGGCGGCCGAGCGATACTCCGCCTTCTCGTTCTGCATCAGGTCCAAACGGCAGGCCGAACAAGCGCCGCGGGCGACCATGCCTACGCCGATCCCGCCCTCGGAGGCGCGGAGCTTCTCGTAGAGCGCACGTAGGTCAGCGGGGATCTCGGTCGCCACGACAGCCCGCTCGGTCGACGTGGTCGCGAGGTCGGCGTCGATCGTGACCCACGTCGCGTCGCGTACCTCGTGGGCGGCGGTGCGTGAGCTCGCGTGCTCCGACCGCTCGGCCAGCAAGCCGTCCAGGGTGGACTGTGCCTGCTCCATCCGCTCCATGACCTCGAGCTCGGCATCCTCGAGGTCGGACTGCCGCCGGGCCAGTGTGCCGATCTCGTGCTCTAGCTCCTGGAGCTGCTTGGGCGCGGTGATCGCGCCGGAGGCGAGCCGGTCGGCGTCGCGGGCCTTGCGGACGCGCACCTGCTCGATATCGGCCTCGGCCTTGTCGAGCTCGCGCTGGAGGTCGCTGACGATGGTCTCGGCCAGCACGACGTCATCGCGTCGGGCCGCGACCAGCCCGTCCAGGCGCGCCATCTCGGCGATCGCCGGCAGCGTCTTGCGCTTGTGGGCGAGCTGGTCGAGCGACGTGTCGAGGGCTTGCAGGTCGAGCAGCCGGAGCTGGACGAAGGGGTCGGCCTTCACGCGTAGGGGCTCCTCGTGGCAGTGGTCCAGGGATCCGTGCACATCGTCGAGACGACGGCCTCGACGTCCACGACCCTAGTCAGCGCGGCCGCGGCTGCCGACAGCCACGGCCACTCGGTCGCCCAGTGCGCGGCGTCGACCAAGGCCAGGCCTTCGGGGGCCTCGCTCGCGGGGTGGTGCCGCAGGTCTGCAGTCAGGTACGCCTGCGCGCCCGACGCGGCCGCCGCGACGAGCAGCGAGTCCCCTGAACCACCACAGACGGCCAGCCGCGACACCAGCCGGGCCGGGTCCCCCGCACCCCGCACCCCCCACACCGTCGCGGGGAGCACGCCTGCGACCAGGGCCACGAGGTCGCCCAGCGGGATCGCCGTGGTCAGGTCTCCGACCCGGCCCAACCCCAGCCCGGACGGCTGGTCGACCAGCGGGACCACGTCGTACGCGGGGCTCTCGTAGGGGTGCGCGGCCAGCAGGGCCGCGACGACGGTACGGCGCTGCTGTCGGGGCACCACCGTCTCGAGGCGGACCTCCTCGACCTCCTCGAAGCGTCCCACCTGACCGATGGCCGGTCGCGCCCCCGCCAGTGGACGGAAGGTGCCCACGCCCGCGACCGACCACGTGCACGAGTCGTAACGGCCTACGGCCCCTGCGCCGGCAGCAGTGACGGCGAGCCGCACCCGGTCGGCGTCGGCGAGCGGGACGAAGACCACCAGCTTGTCGAGCTGCTCCGGGACC
>JAYTHM010000156.1:0-1761 GCA_043732645.1 Frankiales bacterium | reverse complement strand
AGAGTACGAGTGCTGGGGGCATTGCGCGACGAAGTTCGGGTGCCAAAAGTGGTGCCACGACGGTTGCCACGCTCCGCAAAGCAGGACCTTGCTCAACCGCACTCGCCAGCCGCATCAGCCGTCTGACCTGCGCAAACACTCGTTAACAGGTCTCCCCAGCCGATCCTGGGCGAGCTTCTAAGCGACAGGTCGCAGGTTCGAACCCTGCTGGGCGCACCCTGTGCTGGGCGCACCCAACTCGTAGCCATCAGCACAGCGTTACCAGAACAACTAACGGGTTGCTACGCAGTCGCATGAACCAGGACGATATTTCGGGCGGGCTCCACACCTCTTAGCCCCGGCACACGCGAGCACGCTCGCTTGCGCCCAAGACCCAGAAGATCTACCGGCAGGCTGCCGAGCGGTTCTGCAGCCACCTGGGCGCCATGCCCCCCGCCGTTGCCAACAGACACGTCGAGGCCAACATCGTGGACTACGCAGTCACTCGCTCCCCAGCCACCGTGTCGCAGGCCCGCCGTACATTGCAGCAGTTCTTCAACTGGCTCGTCAGGAAGGACGAGATCGCGACCAACCCGACAGCGGATCAAGGCTCGACCGTGCCGAAAACCCTGCCCCGGTCCTGAGCGAAGACCCACCCAAGGCGATGCTCGCTGCTTGCGCAGGGACAACCTTCACGGCCCGCCGACACACCGCCATCCTGCGGTTGCTCATCGACACCGGAGGTCGGCTTGCCGAAATCAGCAATCTCGCCGCGGATGACGTGGACTTACCGACGAGCGGACAGCCACCGTCGTCGGTGAGGAGCAACGCGAACGAGTCCTGCCCTTCGGACTCACCACCGCTGAGTCCCTGGACCGGGACCTGCGGCTGAGACGGGGCAACGCACACGCCCGCCAACCGGCGCTGTGGCGCGGCGCCTCAGGCCGGGGGCCGATGCTGTCCGGCGGCAGCTACCAAATGATGCGCCGCCGCGGGCAACGAGCTGGAATTCCTGACATCCATCCCCATCAGCCCTCCGGGCAGGGCCGTGCGACGCCGGCGGCCCGGACGGACGCCAGGAGCTGCTGGTTACTGAACCCGGCCTGGGCGGCTTCGTCGGTCCAGTGTCCCTGCAGGGCCAAACGCTCGGTTTGGTCCTTGCCCGGTCGGGTCTTGAGCACGGCCCTCTTCACCACGTTCACCCGCTCGGCGCGGAGACAGTTTGCGGCCGAGGAGTTTCTCGTACCCCGCGACCTTCGGCCCTGCCTCCGCGTCAACCACGCTCTGCCGGCGGCGGTAGCCAGCCCCCTGTCCGCGCGCGTCGTTCAAAGCCGACGCCGCGTGGTCCGCTCAGTCCTTCTGGTGGCGGGAGTCCGAATTCGATGGCCTGTTGGTCCGGTCCTTCCCTGTTGTTCACCTGCCCGCCCTCGACATCACGTCTGGCTCAACGACGATCTGACGGCACGTAGGGGCGGTGGGCCCCGTACGGGGGATTCGGCGGGGGCATGAGCGAGTTCGCACAAAGATCTGGTGGTCTTGCCGCGCTGCGGCCCGAAGCTGACCGCACCTTCCGCTCGCTGCTTCGTGGCAGTGGCCTTGCAGTCCTGGTGATCGAGCTACTCGTCGGCGTCTTCTTGGCCTACAGGGCGCAGCAGGCGCTTGGCGTCGCGGGGCTGTCATTTTTCACCACCTCGCAGTGGATCCCGGACGCGGGGCACGGCCACTTCGGCATCGTCGCTGTTCTTTTGGGCACCATCTTGATCGGCCTGACCGCGGTGACCA
>JAYTHM010000155.1:0-6152 GCA_043732645.1 Frankiales bacterium | reverse complement strand
CTCGCACCCTGCTCCTGGACGGCGTCGACCCGGCCGCCGTCCGGCGTGCGCTGGCCGGACTCGACACCCCCGCCGCGGTCCTGGATCGGCCCGACGCTCCGTCGATGGAGGTACCGGTGGTCTACGACGGCGCCGACCTTGGCGAGGTCGCGCGGCTGTGGGGGGTCAGCAAGCGGGAGGTGGTGGCCCGCCACACCGCCACGGAGTTCCGCGTGGCCTTCTGCGGCTTCGCTCCCGGCTTTCCCTACTTGGTCGGGCTTGACCGGCAGGTGCCGCGGCGGTCGACGCCGCGAACGGCGGTGCCGGCCGGGTCGGTCGGACTGGCCGGCCGCTACTGCGGGATCTACCCGACGTCCTCACCCGGTGGGTGGCAGCTGCTCGGCACCACTGCGGTATCGCTGTTCGACGTGTCCCGCGACCCGCCGGCCCTGCTGCCACCCGGTTGCCGCGTCCACTTCGTCGAGACGACCGGCCCACTGCGGCCACCCGCGCCGACCCCAGACATAGCCGTGAGAAGGCAGGCCGGCCGCTCCCTTACGGTGCTCCGCGCCGGCGCCCTAACTACGGCCCAAGACGGTGGTCGACCCGGGTTCGCGCATCTCGGCGTCCCCCGGGCCGGCGCCCTCGACGCCCCGGCTGCCCGGCTCGCCAACCGGCTGGTCGGCAACCCCGAGGCGGCGGCGGTGCTCGAGACCACTGTCGACGGCGTACAGCTGCGCACGGCGACGGCCTTGACCGTGGCTGTCACCGGTGCGCAGGCCCCGCTGACCGTCGACGGACGGGCTGCGCCCTGGGGGGTCGCCGTGGGTCTGCCGCCCGGGGGCGTGCTGGACGTAGGGCCGGCCACCGTCGGGGTCCGGTCCTACGTCGCCGTCGCGGGCGGCATCACCCTGCCCCCGGTGCTCGGCAGTCGGTCGCGCGACACGCTGTCGGGCCTCGGGCCGTTGCCGCTGTCGCACGGTGACGTGCTGCCCGTCGGGCGGCCGAGCGGATCGGTGCCGGCGGTGGACTTCACCGTGCCGCCTGCCGCGACGCAGCCGGTCGTACTGCGTCTGCTGCCGGGTCCGCGAGACGACTGGTTCGGTGCTGCGGGACTCGCTGCCCTGTGGACCGCGACGTACGCGGTGTCGCCCTTGAGCAATCGGGTCGGGGTGCGGCTGACCGGACCGAAGGTGACGCGGTTGCGCGACGGCGAGCTGGACAGCGAGGGCATCGTGCTCGGCGCCGTGCAGGTGCCCCCCGACGGGCAGCCGGTTGTGCTGCTGGCCGACCACCCCACCACCGGCGGCTACCCCGTCATCGGCCTGGTGGACCCCCGCGACCTCGCCGGTCTTGCTCAGGCCCGACCCGGCACCACGGTGCGCTTCGTTCCCGACAGGAGCCGGTGACATGTCCGACCGGATCGACCTTAACAGCGACCTCGGCGAGGGATTCGGGGTGTGGCGGCTCGGCGACGACAAGGCGCTGCTCGCCGTGGTGAGCAGTGCCAACGTCGCCTGCGGCTTCCACGCCGGTGACCCGCCCATCATGCGGTCGGTCGCCGCGGGGGCCGCCGCTGCCGGCGTCGCCGTCGGCGCGCAGGTCTCCTATCGCGACCTCGCCGGATTCGGCCGCCGCCGGATGGACGTCGCGCCCGACGAGCTCACCGACGACGTGCTCTACCAGATCGGCGCGCTCGACGCGTTCTGCAGGGTGGCCGGCGACCGGGTGCGCTACGTCAAGCCGCACGGTGCGCTCTACAACACCACCGTCCACGACAAGGCCCAGGCTGCCGCTGTCGTACGTGCGGTCCGGGAGTACGACAGCACTCTGCCCGTGCTCGGACTGCCGGCCTCTGAACTGCTGCGCCAGGCGGAGGCCGCCGGGCTGCGCGCCGTGCCGGAGGGGTTCGTCGACAGGGGCTATACGCCGCAGGGACACCTGGTGCCGCGCAACCAGCCCGGAGCCCTCGTGACCGATGCGGACGCGGTCGTTGCGCGCGCCGTGCTGATGGCCCAGACCGGCACCGTCCGAGCCGTCGACGGCACGGAGCTGCGGCTGCCGGTGCGTTCGCTGTGCGTGCATGGCGACACCCCCGGAGCGGTTCTGCTCGCCGGACGGGTCCGCGCCGCGCTGGAGGCGGTGGGCCTGCCCCTATCGCCCTTTGCCGCATGACGACCTCCACGCCAGGACTCGCCGAGCTGGCCGGTCCGCTCGCGGACACCGCCATGGTCAACCTGGTCCGCGAGTTCCCGTACGCACCGGCGTACGTCCTGCGTGGACCGGACGACCTCACCCTCCCTCGGCAGCGCCACCCGGCGTTCTACGGCGCCTACGACTGGCACTCCGCTGTCCACATGCACTGGCTTCTCGTACGACTCCTGCGTCGGCATCCCGAGCGCGTGGACACCGCCGCGATGCGGCGGCTGCTCAGCGCGCACCTGACTCCCGACGCCCTGAAGGCCGAGGCGGACGAGCTGCGCGCCGACCCGTCCTTCGAGCGGCCGTACGGCTGGGCCTGGCTGCTCACGCTCGCCGCCGAGTGCAGCGGCTGGGACGCTGACCCGGACGCCGCGACCTGGGCGCGAGCCCTGCGGCCGGCGGTCGACACCGTCGCCGAGCTGGTCCTGGACTGGCTGCCCCGCGCCGCGTACCCGGTCCGCGAAGGCGGCCACACCAACAGCGCCTTCTCCCTCGGGCTGGTGCTCGATGCCACCGCCACGCTGCACCTGCCACGGGTCGCCGCCGCCGTACGGCAGTGGGTGGTGCGGTGCTACCTGGGCGACCGGGACGTCCCCGCTGGGTGGGAGCCGTCCGGGCAGGACTTCCTGTCGCCGTCGCTAGCCGAGGCCGATCTCGTGCGGCGGGTACTGCCCGGCCAGGAGTTCGGCGACTGGCTGAAGGGCTTCCTGCCGGGCCTGGCAGCGGGACGACCGCGGTCACTGCTGTGGCCCGTCGACGTGCCGGACCGCGCCGACGGGCTGCTTGGGCACCTCGACGGCCTGAACTTCTCCCGGGCTGCTGCGCTGCGGTCGATCGGCGCGGCCCTCGTGGGTGAGGACCACCGTCGCCCGGTCCTGCTGGCGTCAGCAGACCGGCACCTGGGGGCCGCCCTGCCCTCGCTGTCGGCTACGGGCTATCTGAGCACCCACTGGCTGGGTACCTTTGCGGCGCTCGCCACGGACTGACCCGGGTCACCCGCCGCTGCGGCCAGCCGAGCCCCGTTCAGCACAGAGAGGTTCCTCCCATGGATGCTCACCCGCGCTTCCACCTCGCCATTCCCGTGGACGACCTAGACGATGCCCGCGCGTTCGGCGATGTCCTTGGCTGCCCGCAGGGACGGGAGTCCGACCAGTGGGTCGACTGGAACCTCTACGGGCACCAGCTGGTCACGCACGTCACGCCGCCCCGAAGCGGTGGGCAGCCCACCAACGAGGTCGACGGCCATGCCGTACCCAAACCGCACTTCGGGGTGCTGCTCGAGGTCGACGCCTTCCACGAGCTGGCTGAACGTCTGACCGCTGCCGGCACCAAGTTCCTCATCGAACCCTATCTGCGTTTCGCCGGACAGGCGGGCGAGCAGTGGACGATGTTCTTCCCGGACCCGGCGGGCAATGGGCTGGAGTTCAAGGCCTTCGCCCACGATAGCTACATGTTCGCTCCTCTGAGCTGACGAGCCTTCGCGCGAGTCATCGGAGGGTCGGGGGATGACCGGCATCTCCTTGTCCAGCAGCAGCACCACCGCGACTGGGAAGGGGGTCTGGGCCGACGCCGTCCGACCCGTCAACGCGGCGCTGGCGACCGAGATCGAGGTCGAGAAGGACTGGCAAACCGGCTATGTACCGCGGGTCGTCGCGGTCGCTGGAGCGGGTACCCGCTCTTACTTGGACACCTTTCGAACCGAGCAGTCGCTGGCCGAGATCTGGTCGGTGTCGGCGCGGGACAGTCGCGAAGCGCCTGGCGTGCAGCCGCGAGCGGGATCCCGGCCCACTTGGCGAGGTCGCGGTCGGTTGCCGGCGAGGGAGACATCCGCATGGATCGCGTTAAGCGTTCCCGGTCTTCGTTGGCCACCGGACCGGTACGGCCTGGTTGCACCTCGGGGCGGCCAAGGTCGTGATCGACTTCATCGTGAACGACGGCTTGTGCATGCCATCGCTTTTCGCGCCGCGCCCGAAGTGCTGTCACGAGTCGCGCGCCACGAAGGCGGTTGACCGTGCGGCTGACCGGTCACACCCTCGCCGTTCGGACCGTGAGCACAGCGGACACTAGAGGAGAAGAAGATGCCTGGCCGCTGCCACCGGTGAAGAAAATGCGCATGAGCCTTCACACCGCGAAAGCGGTGGGCGACTGCCACCGGCACGGGTTCTGGGCGACCGTGCTGAGATCGACCAGGATCTCAACTACGGCACGATCATGTCGCATGGCCTCCGAGCGTCCGCTCATCGGCAAAGAGGGCTCAGGT
Organism: Frankiales bacterium; assembly: GCA_043732645.1. GTDB lineage: Bacteria > Actinomycetota > Actinomycetes > Mycobacteriales > SCTD01 > RYN-111. The sequence continues at coordinate 1,711 of JAYTHM010000155.1, read as the reverse complement.
GCCGTCCGACATGTAGGCGGCCAGGATGTAGTTCGGGTGGCGGTCGAGGTTCTTGCGGGCTCGGTCGTACCGCATGGTGGTGCGTGGGGCGGCGTGTCGCGCTTCGATCTGGACGTCGCGCAGGTCCACTCCAGCGTCGAGCATCGTGGTCACGAACGTGTGTCTGAGCATGTGGGGGTGCATCCGCGGCAGGCGGACCCCCCGCGACGGCCGCGAGCTGTTGGAGCCTGCGGGTAATGGCGTGCCGGTCCATGCGCACCCCGCGCCGGTGCAACAGCAGCGGACCGGCTGCTCGTTCACCAGCGGCACGATCCACGGCGCGGCTCACTGCGGGCGGCAGCGGAACCAGTACCACCTTGCCGCCCTTGCCGCAGACTCGCAAGACTCGATGGCCGTGTTCCTCTCCGAGGTCGGTGATGTCCGCTCCGGTCGCCTCGAAGATTCGTAGTCCGAGCGGGCCCAGCATGCACACAAGCGCGAAATCGAAGTGGTTGGGTGACTCCCGCCCGGCGGTCAGCATCGCCTCGAACTGCAGGTGCGTAAGCCCTAGCGTCGGTGACTCGGGCGGGACGGTCGGTCGCCGGACGTAGTCAGCCGGTGAGTGCTCCAGCACCCCGTCGATGACGCAGGTCCGGTAGAAGCCTGCAACGACAGACAGCCGCCGGGAAATTGTAATTGGCATGTACCTCCGTACATCCTGTAACCACCGCAGGTAGAGCTCAAGATCGTTGCGCTGCCCGGCCAGCGGCGCGAGGTGCCGGTCCTGGCACCAGAGAAAGAACACCCGCAGGTCAGATTCAGTGTGTTGACGAGACACACCGCGGTAGCGCGACAGGCGAGCAGCAGCCGCGAGGCCAAGCTCACGTGACGCGTCGAAGCAGGCAGTAGCCGCCATAGCGACAGGCTGCTCCCCAACACCCTGCCTCGCCAGCGGCCAATCGAGTGACAACGCGGCATAAGCGGAAGCGGACATGAAAGCACTCCGGCGTGCGTCCTGTAAGCCGTCGACTATCGGCGACAATCAGCCTCAGCACATACCGCGCCCCCGAACCCGCAGTAGCCGATCCGCTACCGAGGGCTTGTCCGCTCGGCGTCGTCAAGCGGCCGTGCCTCACCAAGGCTTCCAGGTGCTGGCCCGGGACGGCGTGGCTCCCTGACCCCAGCCGTGCCAGGCCCCTGCGCACTGATCTGGACGTAGGTGATCACAACGCTGTCGTAGCGCCGGACATGCGTGCCGGCCATCGGTGACTGGCTGACGATCAGGTAATCGGACTCATGCGGCCAGAGCAAGGCGCCTAGGGGGCATCAGCGTCGAGCGGGGCCAGCACAACTCTTGCGTGCCCGGCGACTCGTTTGCCCGCCTGAACCGTCATGCCGACGATCATGGGAACAGATGCGTGCGGCGGCTGCGTCACGCTGACACTGTCTTGCTGGAGATACGTCGCGTCCAGCGAGCCTGATCTCCAGGTGCGGGGCTAAGGGCGAACATGCTCGGCTGGGTGTCCAACGGCAACCACTCTCCTGCTCATCGGCAAGAGCGCAGCTTCCGGCAGAAGCGGATGTCTGCCGGTCCCGTGCGAGAACTGATCGAGAACGCCAGCGGCTCGTCGCCCTAGCTGCAAGCACGGGGTGCAGAATCGCGTCCATGATCGGACGACTGAGGACCATCGTGCTCGACGCGGCAGACATGGACGCCGAAGCGCAGTTCTGG
>JAYTHM010000154.1:0-1773 GCA_043732645.1 Frankiales bacterium | reverse complement strand
TTCGGGCCGGTCGACACCAAGGCCGACGACGGCCCCAGCACCGGCAGCGTGCAGTCCCTGCTGAGCCAGGGCTACGCGCTGGCCGGCTCCGCCTACGCTAAGAACGGCTGGGCCGTCCAGGACGGCGTCAAGGCCGGTGAGGAGCTGCGGGCCTTCTTCACCAGCAAGATCGCAATGCCGCGCCGGACCTACGTCTGGGGCGCGTCCCTCGGCGGCCTCATCACCGAGATGATCAGCGAGAAGCACCCCGAGTGGGTCAGCGGCGCGGCGCCCGAGTGCGGTGCGGTTGCCGGGACGACCGAGAACCTCGACGGCGCGCTCGCCATTGCCTACATGGTCAAGACGCTCATCGACCCAGGCCTGAAGATCACCGGATACGCCTCGCCCGAGGAGGCTGTCGCGGCCTTCCAGCGGGCCCAGGTTGCCATCATCAAGGCCGCCAAGGACGTCGCCGGGGGAGGGACGGCGAAGGTCGTCGCCATCACCACGATCGGCCACCTGGCCAAGCAGACCCTCACCTACGACGGGCACGACGCGGTGTCGGGTGTGAGCGCCAAGGCTGAGGACATCATCACCGCGATGGGGTTCGCCACCTTCGGCCAGCAGGAGTTCGCCACCCGCGTCGGTGGCCAGGGCCTCGACATCACCGGGGTCGACTTCGGCGCCGCCGTGACGGACGACGACCGGCAGACCGTCAAGACCTACGGAGGGAACCTCGATGCGATCCTGGCGACCTTGTCCGCCGGAGCCCGGCCCGAGGTCGACAGCGCCGCCCGCACGCAGGCGATCGCCCAGGGCGAGACGACCGGCAAGGTCACGCACCCGACCGTGACGCTGCACGACGAGCAGGACCCGCTGGTGATCCCGCAGAACGAGCGCGTCCTCGGTGACCGTTTCTTCGCCGCCGGCAACACCTCGCACGTGACTCAGCTGTTCACCAAGCCGCCGGCGACTTATGCCGCGCCGGCTCCGTACGGCGCCGGGCACTGCAACTTCACCGACACCGAGCAGGTCGGCCTCGTGTCGGCCCTGGACGCCTGGGTCCGCACCGGGGTCCGGACCACGACAGATTCGGCGGCGAAGCTGTTCGCCGCACCGACCGGCCTGGACGTGGCGTACTACCCACTCGGGTTCCCGCTGTTGAAGAAGAAGTAGCGGGGCTCAGACCAAGTGGTCGGCGTCAGCCGACGGGCGTGGCTTCGGCAACCGGAGGTCGGTCTCCGCGACGCGCCCGGTCGCGCGCAGCAGGACCGAGGCGAAGGCCCGCACGCTGGCGTCATGGGTGAACAGCTCGGCGTGGTCGCGGGCCGCGGCACCCATCCGGGCACGCAGCCGCTGGTCGCCGAGCAGCTCGCGCAGGGCTTGGGTGAAGGCTTGCTCATCGTCCTCGGTGAGCAGCCCGGTCACGCCGTCGACGATGGACTCGGCTATCCCCCCCGCGCTGCGGTAGGCCACCGCCGGGGTGCCGTGTGTCGCCGCCTCGACCACGCACAGGCCCCAGCCCTCCATGACGGACGGGGTGGCCAGGACCCAGGCACGGCCGAGCAGCTCGTGCTTGCGCGCTTCCTCGACGTGGCCGGTCAGCTCGACGCGGCCCTCGAGCCCGAGCCGCACGACCTCCTTGCGCAGGTGCTCGCTCCACCAGCCCTGGCCGATGACGGTCAGCCGAAGCTCGGGCAGCTGCTCGGCCAGCGCGTGGACGGCCCGGACGGCGTGCTCCACGCGCTTGTGGGGCACCAGCCGACCCAGCACCACGATCTCCGGTACGCCGGA
>JAYTHM010000153.1:0-1773 GCA_043732645.1 Frankiales bacterium | reverse complement strand
GGGACGGGGGCGGGGGCGCGACGTCGTCAGGTTCCCAGGCTGGCTAGGGTCGGCGGTGTGGAGCGCTCTGAGGTCCTTGCGGTGATGCGGGACAAGGCCGTCGAGATGCTCGAGGTCGAGCCGGACGCCGTCCAGGAGGACAGGTCGTTCGTCGACGACCTCAAGGTCGACTCGCTGTCGCTGGTGGAGTACACGATGGACCTCGAGGACGTATTCGGGGTCGAGCTGCCCGAGGACGAGCTGACCGACCTCAAGACCATCGGGGCGTTCGTCGACCTCATCATGACCAAGCTCGGCTAGGGCGGCCGATCGCGGTGCAGCAGCTGACCGGGCTGGACGCGTCCTTCCTCGCGCTGGAGACCCCCGGGGTCTACGGCCACGTCGGGAGCGTCTGCATCCTCGACGCCGCCAACGCACCGGCACCGGTCACGCTGGAGTCGCTGACCAGGCTGCTCGAGTCGCGTCTGCACCTGGTGCCGGTCTTCCGCCGCCGGCTGGCCGAGGTGCCGTTCGGCTTCGACCAGCCCTATTGGATCGAGGACCCGGATTTCGACATCGAGTTCCATGTCCGCGAGATCGCCTTGCCCGCACCAGGAGATGACAAGCAGCTCGCCGAGCAAGCGGCCCGGCTGCACGCCCGGCCGCTCGACCGCAGCCGCCCGCTCTGGGAGCTCTACCTGATCTCCGGGCTGTCCGGCGGCCGGGTCGCGGTCTACAGCAAGGTGCACCACGCGGCGATCGACGGGGTCGGCGGCAACGACGTGCTGGCCGCCCTGCTCGACCTCACGCCGCAGGGCCGTGACGTCGAGCCGGCGCCGCCATGGTCGGGTGACCACGTGCCGGGCCCGGTCGAGTTGCTGACCCGCAGTGCGGTCTCGATGTGGGGCCACCCGGCGCGGGCGGTACGCCTGTCGACCCAGCTCGCCGCGTCGTTGCCCGGGATCATGCGCAATACCGCGATGCCGCGCCTGCCGGTGGTCGACCGGCTGCGGCGACGCAGTCAGAGCGCCGTGCTCAACCAGAGCAGCCTGCGCGCCCCAGCAACGCCGTTCAACAAGCGCATCTCGCCGCACCGCCGCTGGGCCTTCTGCACCGTCTCGCTCAGCGACGTCAAAAAGGTCAAGAACGCGCAGGGCTGCACCGTCAACGACGTCGTGATGGCGCTGTGCACCGGCGCGCTGCGTCGCTGGCTGCTCGAGCACGACGCGCTGCCGGACGCGCCGCTGATCGCGGCCGTCCCGGTCTCGATCCGCAGCGACGCGCAGCAGGGCGCCGGGGGCAACCGGGTCTCGACGATGATCGCGCCGATCCCGACCGACGTCGCCGACCCGGGTGAGCGGCTCGCCCTGGTCCACGAGGCGATGCGGGCGGCCAAGGAGCAGCATGGCGCGCTGCCCGCGGACCTGCTCGCCGACGCGGCGCAGTTCGCCATGCCGGCGCTGGCCGGCCAGGCCGCGCGGCTCAACGCCCGGCTGCGCCTGCTCGAGTGGCTCAGCCCGTTCAACCTGTTCATCTCCAACGTCCCGGGGCCGAACCTCCCGCTGTACTACGCGGGCTGCCGGCTGCTCGGCTACTACCCGCTGTCGGCCATCGCCGACGGCCAGGGCCTCAACATCACGGTCATGAGCCTGGACGGCAACCTGCACTTCGGGCTGATCGCCGACCGCGAGCTGGTCCCGGACCTCGACGTGATGGCGCAGTACCTCGTCGAGGAGCTCGCCCTGCTCACCGACGCGGCGGGGGTTGCCGCGACCGGCTGAGGTCAGGACAGCC
>JAYTHM010000152.1:0-1775 GCA_043732645.1 Frankiales bacterium | reverse complement strand
CGGCCGTGGAAAGGCCGAGGTCATGGGCACGCAACAGGAGCAGGGCATCTGGAAAGTTCACCAGCCCGAACAGCGTGAGCACGCCGATCAGACGCCGCAGCTCAGGACTCAACGTCGCCGGAATGGCGCCCTGAAGCGGACTTGCAGCGACGACCTGCACTGGTGCCTCGCGGACCACTGCAACGAGCAGCACAGAAAGCACTGCAGGGACCACTGCGACGACCAGAAGCGTCCGGAGGTGGTGATCCAGAAGCTCGTACAAACCCAAGCCGATGGCTGGGCCGACGACGGCGCCCGCGGTGTCAGCGGCACGGTGAAAGCCGAACACTCGACCGCGCTCGACTACCGGGACATTGACCATCAGCAGGGCGTCGCGAGGTGCGCCACGGATGCCCTTACCGACCCGGTCAACGCCGCGGCCGGCGAGCACGACCGGCCAGGCGGTCGCCACAGCGATCAATACCTTGCCTACCGCGGCAAGGCCGTACCCCACAGCGATGAACGGCCGCTTGCGGCGACCGTCGGACACCCGTCCGAAGAGCAGTTTGGACAGCGCGCTGAAGCCCTCCGCAACACCCTCGACCGCGCCCACAACTGCGGCCGGAGCGCCCAGTGTGACGGTCAGAAAAATCGGTAGGATGGGATAGAGAAGCTCGCTAGCAGCGTCTTGCAGGAAGCTGACCGCCGACAGCGTGCGGACGTTCGGCGTCAGCCAGGACCCATGCACGTGCACCTCCGGCTCACTCGACGTGCCGACGCACGGTCCGCCCAGCATTCCAGATGCCCCGCTCCCAATCCTCGGCGAGGTCCCTGCCCGGGTCTTGCTCGGCACCGGGCTGTCGTTGCGGAGCAAGATGGGGTGGTCGGTGACCCAACCGCCCTATCCAGAGCATGGAGTGGTGGTCGCGGCGGTGCCGTGGGCTCGGACGCCACCGGGCACATGCGTGCCCTCGATGATCAGGTCGCTCGGTTGGCTGTGCTGTCCTCCAAGACCGCAACGACTGAGCAGATTCGGAACTGGCCGCCGTGCGTGCCCAGGCCGAGGACCTGTGCGCGGAGATCGCAGCGTTCGCGAAGGCCGACACCATCCACGTTCACCTTCGCCTCGGCCCGGGCCGACTTCAGGTAGCACGGCACGGGCAGGACGTTCCACTGCCCGAAAGGGGATACCTCGACGCTCCGCTCCTCATAAACGACGACCCCGTGGAGCTCACCCGCATCCAGTCGGTGCAGCTCGACGGGACAGGTATCCAGACGAAGTTCGACGACACAGCCTTGGTCAACCGCTACCCCGGCAGCACGAACGTCCCCGCATTGGCGAACGCGTCGTACTCATGCAGCGAGGTGGCCGCAGGGCGCTATCCAACTCTCAGCCCAGCGGTCGTCACCGTTGTGCCGGAGTCGGGGCGTGTCCATCGGCTCAAGCTGCCTCTGACCGCCGTCGCAAGGCAGACCGTGCTCGAAGCCTGCCTGCTTCCCGACCCGGACGCAGTCCCCGTAGGCAGTATCGAAGAGCAGCACAACCGTTTGCTGCTGCTCGTCCACAGCATCTTTCGCAGCCTCTCATCCCTGCGCAGCCTCAGCATCACTAGTGTGGCTTCGCCCTCGTCCTGACCCCTGGGTTTCCCAGCGGAATCGGGCCCAACTTCAGTGCACTCTTCGAACTATCTGTCAGGGTCACCAACTGTGCAGCAGCCCGATCCGCTTAGCCAACAACCGTCGTCCTCCGCGATGCACATCGGACCTACACGGTGCGGGCCCTCGACAGTCCGGCC
>JAYTHM010000151.1:0-1779 GCA_043732645.1 Frankiales bacterium | reverse complement strand
GCAGCTCCGGCGTGCGCCCGGATGCAGCCGGTCCACTCGGTGTGCGTGATCTGCCCGAGCCGGACCATGAGGCTGCGGGCCAGGTCTTTGAGACTATTGACCTGCTGGCGCTCGGCGAGGGCCAAGACAACTCATGCAGCTGCTTCGGCGTCATCATCGGCGCGGTGGTGCACACCGGAGTGGAAGCCGAGCGCTTCGCAGACCACTGGCAGTCGGTAGCTCAGCAGCTCAAGGCCCGCCCGCCGGGACATGGTCAACGAGCATGCGTACGTGAGCGTGGGCCAGTCCAGGTGGTCAGCGTCACAGCCCATGCGGATCATTCCGATGTCGAACGCGGCGTTGTGAGCCACGACGGGAAGGTCCCCCACGATGGCCAAGACCTGCGCGAGCCGCTCAGAGAAACCCGGCTGGTCGGCGACGTCTGCGGGACGAATGCCGTGCAGCACGACGTTGAAGCGGCTGAACCAGTCCAGCTCGCTGGGCGGCCTGGTCAGCAAGTGGTGCTTCTCCGCCACGTGTCCGTCACGGACCACCACAACGCCGAGGGAGCAGACGCTGCCTCGGTTGCTGTTCGCGGTCTCGACGTCGATCGCCGCAAAGGTCAAGCTCATCGGGGTCCGAGCCGAACGAAGGGCAGCAGCTGAGGCTCCGAGTTGGAGTTCACGGAATCGCCGGTGACAGCCTTCTGCACCTAACAGCTCGTCCGGATGTCCTCCGTCTCGTCCCACATCTCAACGAGCCGGCCCACGGAGCGGGTAACCCCACGAGCGCCGGCCGGCAGAGGGGGCGCATCAGCCACGGGCGGGTTGTCGAGGTCCGTGGCGGTGGGCACGTCGGGGCCGGTGGAAATCCTTGGGCGCCGCTCGGTGGGCCGCTTCTTCTGCGCGACGTCGAACGCTGCCCGCACCGTCGTTCGGGCACCATCGACGGCCGCGCGCGCGCCGGAAAGGTCGAGCGAAACATCGAGGCTTGCGCCGGCCTTGTCGACCGCTGCCCGACCTGCGGTGCTTGCGAGGCCGCTGCCTCGAGCGATCACCGTTCGCAGCGCATCCACGTCGTCGTGTTCGAGCGTCCAGGCGCCGCAGAGCAGGTCGTCCGTCCGACCCATCCGCGGGAGACGAACCCAGTGGACCGCAAGGGCCTCGTCGGTGGCGTCCTCTACAGCGAGAACGGGGGTGGGCGGGGTAGCTCGCCGCGCTGGGCGCCTTGGTCTGCTGGGTCAGCCCGGATTATGAGGGATATCGGGAACAGTCAGGGCGAATCGGGCGGGAACGCCACCGCAGGGTGGCCTCAATGGCTACCCATGCGGCGTCAGCTGAGTCGCCGCGCGAGGCGTTCCGCCCCCGGGCCATCGAGATCGCCGGCAACACTGCGTCGCCCGCCCATGACCATGAGGACAGCCTCGCCCGTCCCGAGGGCCTCGGGGCCTGCGCCCCCGGACCAGTCGATGTCGGTGGCGACGACCTTGACGCCTCGAATGTGCCACAGCGCCTTGATGGGCGGTGCGACCAAGGCGAACGGTAGGGCAGCGCGCAGCCTCTCGGCAGGCACCTCGCGGGCCATGCCGAGCGCTCGCCGAACGTCTTGTTGGTGCATGAGCGTGTCGAGGAGGGCGATTCGCCCTCCGAACGCAGAGGTGAGACCGCTGGGAGTGACGTGTTTGCGCAGCAAGGCGACAAGTTCGGCCGGTTCATGCCCTCGGTGCTGAGCGAGTGAAACGGTGTTGGTTCGGTTCAACGTGAAGCGCCCTTGCACGAAGCGCCTGGCGAGGTCACTGAG
>JAYTHM010000150.1:0-1782 GCA_043732645.1 Frankiales bacterium | reverse complement strand
CTCACTCGCGCGACTTCTCAAACGAACTACGGGCGCGGGACACTAGGTCGCCCGCAAGGATCTGTGAGGCCGGTATCGCCCGCGGGCGACAGGCAGGCCCACCGCATGACCCGGGCGCACGTTCAGTTCGGCCTAGGAGTGTGGGTCTGAAACACGCGTGGCGGGGTGGTTCGTTAGCGGGCTGATCGTTGGGACACTTGAGTGTGTCTGTAGATCAGGGTGATGATGGCTTGTTCGTGATGGATTCGGTGGAGCCGCCGTGGTCGTGCGGGGGCCGGTGGACAAGACATTCCGGCCGTTCCGGCCCGATCAGATGTTTCTGGTCCCGCCGTCGCTGGATCAGTGGCTCCCGCAGAACCATCTGGCCCGGTTCATCGCTGATTTGGTCGATGAGCACCTGGACTCGTGGCTCTCCTGCTGGTTCCGTGGGTCGATTCACCCAGCTTGTCGGCCGGGTAGGGGTGGGCAGTAGCCGCTGAGGTTGAGCATGGCCAGGGCGATCATGGCTTCGGGGCTCTTGAAGCCGAAGGCGATCCGGGTCAGGAGCCTCAATTTCGTATTTGTGCTCTCCAGGAGTTCGTTGGACAGGCGGTGCTCCAGGGTCGCGTCGATCGCTTCGCGGTGCTTGGTCAGGCGTCGGCCGAGCTCGACGAAGCTCGGGATCTGGCAGCGTTGGGCCCAGCCGAGCCAAGAGTCGAGCAGCTACTTGCCGTCTTCGCCCTTGAGCCGGAACACCTCGCGGAGTTGCTCTTTGAGCAGGTAGGCCCGGAACAGCTGATGGTTGACCTTCGCGACCCAGGTGAGTTTGGCTTGCTGGCGGTCGGTGAGGTTCTCGGGGTTGTTCCACAGCGCGTAGCGGGCGCCTTTGAGGTCGCGGGCGTGGACGCTCATCCCGCCTTGGCGGGCGGCGTTCGGGGTGTCACGACGGACCTGGTCCAGCGCGACACCGACCCAGGCGATGATGTGAAACGGATCGGCGCAACGGACCGCGTTCGGGCAGCAGTTCAGCGCGACCTTGTCGGCCATCCACTGCGCCGCGTCGGCCGAGACGTGAGTAACCGCAGCGCAACGACTCTCACCCAGGGCGGTGAAGAACGCCTTCAGGGTCTTGCGGTCCCGTCCCGGGGCGGCCCAGACCAGCCGGCCGGTGTCGTGATCCACGACGATCGTGATGTAGCGGTGGCCCTTCTTGTAACTGATCTCAACGATCGGCGATCCGCCGCAGGCCCTCCAGCGGATCCCGCGCGGCGACCCCCTCAGTGACGACGCGGCTCACGATCGCCCCGACCGTGCGCCAGGCGATCCGCAGCAGCACCTCCAACGTCGACTTCGACGTCCGCGTGGCCATCCACGCCACGGTGTCCACGAACACCCGGGTGTGCCGGGTGTCGTGCCGGGCCCACGGCACTGACGCCACCACAACCTCATGCTCAGGGCAGGTGACCCGCGGTGCGTCGGCCTCCAGGAAGCTCCGCAACAGGCCAAGGTCCGGGCCGCGCCAGCGCCGCCGGCCCTCCCCGTGGTCATAGCCAGGGCAGCGCCGCTGGCACACTCCGCAGCGCTGCTTCGCGCCCTTTGCGAGGATGCACCGAGACCACGATCGCCTTGCTCTGATCCTCAAACTCGACACTGTCGATCACCGTCGACTCTTCGACGCCGCAACCCCTGACGATGACTGATCCGGGGCTGATGGGCGCGTTGGAAGCCCTGGTCGATCCACAGACCCGCAGGGGACTCGATGTCAGCGTTGCGGTGGACGACGACGTCGACCACCGAACCTGG